>JASGCS010000009.1 GCA_030054035.1 Candidatus Methylacidiphilales bacterium | reverse complement strand
AAAGCTTCAACAAATTTGATCTCATAAACATGCTTTTTCGTTACATTATAGCATAATTTACACTGCCCTTTAAAGATTACAGGGTGTTAAAATCTGGTCTCAATTAAAAAAGAAGGCAGAAAATTTTGAGTGTACCTTGGGGAAGGTCTAGCGATTTTCTCATAGTTTGTGCCATACCTATAACTGATAACATTTTGTCTTAGATATTCACTAAGTCCGACAAACTCTACAGTATAGTACCAATCAGTCCCAGGTTCTTGGTAACGAAAATTCATGTCTAATTGAAAAAAGAGAGGAAGTCTTGCTCCTTTATATGGACCATATATTGGTTTAAAATACTGAACTAGGTCGCCATTTTCATTAATTTGAATATCTGACTGTCTTGCCACTACCTTAGTGTAGGGTTGGCCTTCATGAAGCAAAGCGCGCATTCCCCATGACCAACCTTGATCATCCGCAGAAGAGCTAAATGCAATATTAAAGCTTAGGGGTTGGTCTCCTCCGAATGGGTAGGTGGGGCCACCAGGGTAATTACTTCGTGTTCCCTTACTGCGAGACATTGAAAGATATAAATTACTGTCACTGGAAAACTGTTTTCTAATTTCAAAATCAAAGCCTTGGGTAAAACTTACCCCCGTGCTCGCAATTCTTTCTTTTTCTAATTCATTGATACGAATGGTGAGTTGTTTAGTTTCTTTTTTCCAGTACTCAAATTTATACTGCCACCCATCAATATCAGATGATTTAATTCCTAGAATGGTATGTGTGGCTTGCTGAGGCATTACTAATTCTGGAGCGCCTATTCTGCTAGATAAATAATACTCTTCAGGAAGTTGCGGGTAGGTGCCGTAATTGATATACACACTGCCTTGAGGGATGTAAAACTCTAGGCGAGAACGATCAGATACTGCTCGGTAGTGGTACTTTGTGCTAGTAACATTATTACTTAAATCGCTCATGAGCAGTCTAGCACCAATACTAACTAAAACAATCTCATCTTGATATATGTAAGTCACATGTGGTTCAAAATTACTACGCACTGATTTTTCTTCTAGAATTGCTTTAGTTCGTTTAGAAAATGTGAGTGCTGATGAGCCAGCATCGTTAGAATTTGGGAGTGAAAAATACCCTCCAAGCGTTCCATACCTGCGCTCTAGATCTATTCCTACAGTAAAAAAATGATGGTTGGAAAATGTAAACTCGTGATGGCTTTGTAGTTGAAAAGAATTACTTACATTATCTAGCGTGAAAGATCCTCCTGGATTAGGATCGCCCTCACCTTGAGTTCCAATAGAAAAACCACTAACATTGTGCAGCCAATTTACATTTAGTGAGGAACGATACTCTTGCTCTTCATACACCCAGCGAACTCCTCCGACCGTAAACCCTCTATCAACAGATAACCCTCCAATGATAGAGGGGTCGTTGGCTTCATTGATTGCCGCACTTGCAATATCAGTACTGGAAATAACAGTAAAATCAACATAGCCATCGCTAAGAGTTTTACGATATTTACTATGTAAATCATAAAATCTTGGAAACTGCTTAATGGTAAATCTATCTTCCTTTTTCTTGCTACCAGGACTATTGTTTTTAAAAAATAGATTGAACACTAAATCAAAATAACTCCTGCGTAAACTAAACCAGAACCCTTCATCGTTACTCAATGGACCTTCTACTACAAAACCCACTTCTGATCCAATTCGATATTCTTGATATAATTTATCAAGTCTAGGAGGTTTTAAGTCAACTTCAATAACTCCTCCTGCTACAGAACCGTAGCGAGGTGAAAAACCACCTAAATGAATTGTGAAATTATTGATCAATGATGAGTGTACGACAGAATAATCAAAACCTGGCGCCCCAAAGTGAAAAATATACCCTAATGGCAACCAATCAACTAAGTACTGATTGTCATTAAGATTAGAACCTCTAATGTAATAGCCTTGTTCATTTCCTCCAGGTGTTCGGTATTGCGGTGAGGCGATACTAGGAATAATGGTGATAATACTTAAAATATCGCCCTTGCCTCCCGGTATTAAACTCGCTTCTTTAGCATCAAAATCTGAACTACTACTCAATCCGATGTATGGTTGTGCGATAACTTGAATTTCTTCTTCTGATTTAGCAAGAACTAACTCCGACAACATACAGATGAGAAGCAAAATTAAATAAACCATGTATGCAGTGCTTAGTATTTATTAATATCTTGACTTGATTTTTTTAATGATGAAGTTTTGCCCTTTCGCATGGTAACGCGAAGAAAAAAAATAAATAAACCACTAATGATTGCCAGAATAAGAATGTCACGACTATAATTCACTTCTGATGTTAACAGTTGTACTATCGCTACGACAATAAAACCACCAGCAATACCGAGAAAAATAAGCGTAGTCGTCATAACCTCAATCACTACCATAAGCACTGCTAGGCCAAGTGAAACAAAATGGGGATCAATATTGCTCAATGTTATTTTCCTGATATTTTCTTAAATGCCGATTCAACACTTTCCAATACATCGGTTGGTAATATTATAAATTTAGCATTTGTGCTTTTGCCAATGGTGCTTAACGCATCGGTATGTATTTTTTTGAGTTGGAATTGCACTGCTTGCTCACCGTCTTGAGCAATAGCTTTTGCAATAATGGAAATTGAATATGACTCAGCTTCAGCTAAGACTCGTTTGCCATCAGCGTCTCTTTGCGCAGCATAGTACGCCGCATCAGCCTGCAAAATGGCTGCCTGCTTTTTACCTTCGGCTTCAGTAACAGTGGCTCTACGAGTACGCTCAGCATTTAATTGCAATTGCATAGAGTTTCTAGTACTTTCATCAACATCTACATCTATAATTTCAACCCGAGACAATACTATACCCCACTCAATACACACAGCGGTGAGTTCGGTTTCAATCACATCTGATAACTCACGACGATTGCTCTGCACTCCATCAAACTCTGTTCTGCCAATTACGCTTCTTACAGTACCAGTCACCGTAGTAGTAATTGCTTGGTCAACATTTTGAATACGGTACATAGTTTTTGCTGGATCAGTAACTCTATAGAGCACCGCAAGTGAGATTCCAATATTAACATTGTCTTTGGTAATTGCAGTTACTTGATTAGTGGGTAACTGGCGCTCAAGAATATTAACTTGCTTAGATACGATCTCAATGAACGGCACAATAAAATGCAACCCTGCATCTAGTGTTCTAGAATATTTTCCCAATCGCTCAACTAGATAATTTTGAGATTGAGGAACAATGCGCACCCCCATAAAGAAATATACTACTACCAATAAAACTACTGCAACTGAAAAGAACAACATGTACAATACCTCATTTAATTAACTTTCTATTATTATATTACTTATAGTTTATCTAAAATGATCCGAACAGAACATATTAAGAAACAGATTCGTAGTGACTGCCACATGTGGCATTTTTCAACGATTGATTCTACTAATCTTTACTTACGTAATCTAACTATGCCAGGTTTACACCTTTGCATAGCAGAATATCAAACGAGCGGTAGGGGAAGATATGGTGCAAGATGGTATAGCGACACTGGTAAAGGTCTGCTCATGTCACTAAAAATACCAAACTCACGCCCGGCAGATACAAATCATACCGTCAGCCAAACAATCCCACAAATAGTACTAAGTGGTATAAGTGAGCGACTTCCTGAAGTTGCATCAAAGCTAACCGTCAAGCTCCCAAATGACATTGTAACTAAAGATCTACCAAACTATAAAAAACTTGCTGGGATTTTAATAGAGACAGAAGTGGTGCCCACGCTAAACGACGAATTTAATTGGATTATTGGTATAGGTTGTAATATTTACTCTGCTCCAGACTCAGTGGAAGGCATCTCACTGGCAGAACTTCAAGACCAAGCGCTTCCAGAAAACATTGGTGAGGACATCTGCATAACATGGACCAATGAGATTTTTAGATTTTTTGGCTACTAATTAAATTGTTTTTGCCAGCGCAATCTTTCTTCTTCTGCTGCTTTTAGCGCTAACCCATCGGCTTTTTCATTGCCGACCACTCCAATATGAGATTTAACCCAAGCGATCTTTTGTGTATCAGCGTTCCAAAGATCAAATGCTTCACGCCATATTTTTGCAAACTTAATTTTGCCTTTTTTAAAGTCGCTGCGAAGCCAGCCATCTTTCCAATCATTAAACCCATTAACTATATATGATGAATCAGAATGGATTTTGCAAGATTGATTTTGGGAATACAAGATTGCTTGAAACACTGCGACAAGCTCCATCTTGCCATTGGCAAAATCATTTCCACTCTCCCCTCCAGTTTTAGAATAAAGAACTTGCACTCCTTCCATAACACAAAAGGCCCAGCCGCCATGCCCAAAACCATTTTTTTCATTTTGGTTAATGCGTAAAAATGAACCATCGGTATAGATCTCTATCATTGTTTGATTAAAAAACACTCCTTAATTTCTCTTTCCTCTCGCTGAGCTCTTTTAGAAAACTTGCTTTCAACTCTTGAAATCCAAAACGCTGGCAAGTCATGTAACAGCCTGCCTTTACTAGCACTACTAATAGAAATACATTGTAGTGCATGTCCAAAATAATCACGATCATCAGTTGCGATATGTAATAATCCCCCCAATGCTAATGTTCGGTAACAACTGCTTATGAATGCCTCAGAAAGCAATCTTCTCTTGTGGTGTCTCTTTTTTGGCCATGGGTCAGGAAAAAAAATATTGATGCGCGAAACATACTGATCCGGAACTTGTTGCATAGCCTCTAACGCATCTTCTTGCACCACGACAAGGTTGGTTAATTGATTTTGATTTTTTTTTGTGATCAGGCTGGCAATCCCACTAATATACAACTCAATTCCAACATGGCATTGCGAAGGCAACTGCTCTGCTGAGTAAATAAGATTTTCACCGCTTCCAAATCCTATTTCAATCTGCAATGGATTCCAGAGTTTTTTATTCTGTATCGCCGAAGCGATTGAGGTAAAGTAAAAATCTGAAATTTTTGCTTCGCTGTATGCTTTTACCTTCTCATTGCTAAGCCTGCCTTTTCTACGCGGGTAGCGCTGTGAAACCGAGACCATGTTACTCCCGAGCCGGTGAAGAGGCATGTGCTAATTGGCGCTTGGGCATACGCCCGGCTAAAAAAGCGAGTCGGCCCGCTTGCACCCCTAACTTCATGGCTGTAGCCATCTGCACCGGATGCCTAGCACAAGCGACTGCAGTATTAAGCAACACCGCAGTACAACCTAATTCCATTGCAATAGCTACATCGGATGCAGTGCCCACACCTGCATCTACAATAATTGGAATAGTTGCTCGTTCTATAATGCGCAAGAGATTATAATCACTTAGTATCCCCAATCCTGAACCAATTGGAGAAGCAAGCGGCATTACTGCCGCACACCCCATTGCTTCAAATTCTTTTGCGCAGACAGGATCATCATTGGTATAGACCATAACCGAAAATCCTTGTGCACATAAAGTCTCACAAGCAACAAAGGTCTCTCTTATATTTGGATAGAGCTGACTCTCCTCTCCAAGTACCTCTAGTTTGATCAAAGCATGCCCATCTAGAAGCTCGCGAGCAAGCTCCGCGGTATAAATTGCATCCTTCGCCGAATAACATCCTGCAGTATTTGGAAGAATAGTATATGTATCTGGTGGGAGGTAAGAAAGCAATGAAGGGGATTGATCGGTTGGTTTCAAGGAAGTTCTTCGGATCGCCACGGTAACTATTTGAGCTCCTGAGGCTTGCACTGCATCTCTCGTTTGTTCAAAATCTTGGTATTTTCCTGTGCCTAATAAAAGTCTTGAATGATAAGATACTCCGGCCAGAGTCCAACTATCTGTATGTTGATTCACAGTATGATTCATTGAATTATCCCCCTCCAACTGCTTCAATTACATCTATAGAATCCCCAACACAAACAATAGTAGCCTGGTATTGAGATTTTGGAATTATGACGCCATTTTGTGCTACTACAACTCGTCTATTTTTTAATTGGGTTAGTGACATTACTAGATCTTGTATAGTGATCCCTTCTTCAATGGTTTGCTGCTCACCATTTATCAAAACTTGCATAACCGATTATTCTACAGCATTAAGTAGGGTATAATATCAAATCTACAATACTATGGCTGTGGATATACTAAAAGGGGATGCTTTTATCATTACCGCCCCATCTGGAACTGGAAAAACTACCTTACTTAAAAAGCTAATTTCAGAGCATGGCGATTATCAGTTTATTACCTCTTACACGACAAGAAAAAAAAGAGAGAGCTCAGAGGATAGTAATTATCAATTTGTTTCAGAAAGTGAGTTTCGTACTTTAGCAGATCAAGGTAAATTTTTAGAATTTACTGAAAGTTACGGGAATCTTTACGGGACTCCTGAAATTGACGCAAAAGAATTAATTAAAATGGGAAAAACTTTATTTTTTGAAGTTGAATGGAGGGGTGCACGAGAACTTAAAAAACGATTCCCCAATATAGTACATATTTATATATTGCCAATTAATCGAGAAATTCTGCGATTAAGGATTTTTAATCGCGGGGCAGTTGCAACAGAAGAAATAGATAGAAGAATGAAAGTTGCCTTTGAAGAAATGTCACATTTTGTGGAAGCGGATTATGTAATATTTAATGACAACTTTGACAAGGCGTACCTTGAGCTTACCTCAGTAATCGCAAGTGAAAAACTAACCGTTTCCTATGTTTCAAATAACAAAGCTAAGCAATTAGAACAACTATTCAATAACACACAATAAAGG
This sequence comes from Candidatus Methylacidiphilales bacterium, assembly GCA_030054035.1. NCBI lineage: Bacteria > Pseudomonadati > Verrucomicrobiota > Methylacidiphilae > Methylacidiphilales > Methylacidiphilales bacterium. The sequence continues at coordinate 61,782 of JASGCS010000009.1, read as the reverse complement.
AGTATTAAAGATGGACACAGAACCAAAAAAGGTAGATAATTTATTTGACCAAGTACTTATCATCGCACATAGGACAAAGCAACTTGCTCATGGACATGTCGCGTTAGTTGAAACAGATAATGAAAAAAATACTGTTATTGCAATGAGAGAATATGAGGAAGGTAAGATAGACAAACAGATCTTAAATCAAGAAACCGAACTCACTCAAAGTGTAGAAGATATTCTTAGTCAAGCCTATTCAAATAACGAGACCTAGTCATCGATGCAGGAATCTACAATTGCATTACCCGAAACGCAATTGTACCAGCCAATCCTTGACAGTGCTGGAAAATATCTAAATACCAAAGAATGTCATTTAATTTTACAGGCATGCCAATTTGCTTCGCGAGCGCATGCTGGAATTTACAGGAAATCCGGTGATAAATTTGTCATACATCCCATCGCCGTTGCAGAATTACTTATCTCGCTTCAAATAGATGCAAATGCCATTGTGGCCGCCATACTGCATGATGTAGTTGAGGACACCGAATATGAACTGGGCGAACTTGAGGAAATATTTGGTCCAGAAGTAGCTAAATTAGTAAATGGGGTGAGCAGAGTCTCTGACACCACAATCACAGATCAAAAAGCGGCATCGTATTCAAAGTTATTTCTTGCCATGGTGGACGATATACGAGTAGTTATCATCAAGCTCGCTGATAGATTACACAATATGCGCACCATCAAACACATGCCACCCAATGATCGAATACGGATAGCAAATGAAACATTGGATATGTATGCCCCTTTAGCGCATAGACTGGCTATGTCAGCCTGGGGTAATGAATTACAAGATATTAGCCTACAAGTTATTCACCCGCTTAGATATAGAGTATTACGAGAAGAATTTAATAAACTAATACTTGTCCATGATGATGAGATTCAAAAAGTAAGCGCTTTAATCAAACAACATTTAATCACCCACGGTATACATGCCGATATACAATTTAGAGTTAAGCGACTTTATTCTGTATACAGGAAAATGATTGAAAAAAATTTAAAATTTAGTGAGGTTCAAGATTTATTTGCACTTCGAATTGTAGTACGAGACACCCTGGAATGTTACACTGCGATTGGAATAATCCATCAATTATTTTTACCCATCCATGGCGCATTCAAGGACTACATTGCCATTCCAAAAATTAATGGGTATCAATCGCTCCATACTATTATTCAGTCCAAAAACCAGATCAGGTTAGAAATTCAAATTCGTACCCATGAAATGCATCAATTTAGTGAATCAGGAATCGCTTCACATTGGATTTATAAGACTGAATCAAGCTCAGCGATTAGAAATGTAGAGAGCGCACATATTCTGCAATATCAATCTTGGTTTAATGAGTTATCTCACCTCAAAGGGGAACTTGACTCAGATAAAGAATTTTATTCTGAAATGCAAAAAGATATTTATTATGATTCAATTGTGGTATACCATGCTGATGGCGCATCTCTTTCACTGCCTAAAGGCAGCACTGCGCTTGATTTTGCCTATGCCATTTCAACCTCAATTGGCAATTCTGCAATCAGTGCCTTAATTGATCATCGCTATGCTCCATTATCTTCAGTGTTGGAATTTGGTCAAACCATTGAAATTCAAACTTCTCAATATCCTCAAGTGAGGAACTCTCACTTAAAATTTGTAATTTCACAAAAAGCAAAACAAGCAATCAGAGATTATCTAAAGCAAAATCAAGGCTCCGTTACTAATTCCGAAACAGCATTATTCATCTTTGCGAGCTGTTGCCACCCAATTAGAGGCGATCGCATCGTCAGCATCTCAAAACCAGAAGATGAGGTTACAACAGAAATAGTACACCGACAAAGCTGCCCTCTCATTGAAACTGCCATTAAACAACGCCAACCTATTGCTTACCCAAGCTGGGAAACTATTAAAGATACGCTATTCACGGTAAATATAGAGCTTACGTTAGAAAATCAACGAGGTGCATTGGCCAAAGCCTGCCATGTTATTTCGCAATCTGGTTTTGACATTATTAAACTATCTACAGATACTACTCAAGAAAAACCATTACTAGCAACCTCAGAAATACTACTTTCGCTACATGACCGAGATGATCTAGCAAAATTATTTAGAAGACTAGATAAAGTATCATATGTATTAAAAACCCAAAGACTATGAAAGACGACTCTCCTAGTAATAAATCAAAACTCTGGCAATCAGAAAATAGTGATCGTACCAAGTATATAGATGAGGTATTTAGTAAAGTCCATCCTTATTACAATATTATGAATGATTGTATGTCATTAGGTTTACATCGGATTTGGAAACATGAGTTTATCTATCTCTGCTCAATTAAGCCTACCGATCAAGTGCTAGAGCTAGCTTGCGGGAGCGGTGATATTAGTCTTTTGCTCGCTAGCCGATGTGACAATAAAAATACATTAACCATTTCAGACCCTAACCCAGCTATGCTTGAACAAACTAAGCGTAGGTTACTTGATCATGGACATATAGATTTCAAAAGCATACAGTGCTATGCAGAATCTATCCCCCTCCCTGATGCGCATCTCCACCATGTTTGTATTAGTTTCGGGATCAGGAACGCTACCGACAGAACTAAAGCATTATATGAAATAAAACGAGTGTTGCGTCCAGGAGGATCGTTACATATCCTTGAATTTAGTCATGCCTCATGGAAATTATTAAACTCCATTCGTAGTGTATGGATGAAAAAATGTATGATGCCCCTTGCTGAAAAATTTTTCCATGACCGAGAAAGTTATGAGTACTTACTGGAATCAATTGAACGGCATCCAAGCGCACCAGCATTAAGCCAAGAACTGACATCGGTTGGTTTCACTACCGTTACTCATGTCGCACTAAGTGGAGGATTAGTGGCACTGCACCATGCCAAAAAATAATCATGCGCATACCTTTAAACAATAAGATAACTGGATGGGAAGACTTTTCCAAAGTATTCACAGGAAAGCTAATTGGAATTCATTCAATACTTTTAGAACACGCAATGCTTATCTTAGAGATTGATCCAGAAGGTGTTCAAGCACATTTTCACAATAATAACCTACAGAGTATTAAAACTGACTTAACCATAACGGTATATGCAAGTAGCCTAGCAGGATTGTTTTTTCAAGCCAGCCCAAAAGTAATGATAGATAAGGGTATGATTAAAATTAATGGGGACATTAAACTTGCCGACTCGCTCCAACAATTATCCTTTGATCTTGCCACAACCATATCTATGATACTTGCCAAGGTAATCGGTACAACAGCATCGGCTCTAGTAGTTGATACTTGTAATTCATTTTTTTTAAACGCACAGCGAGATAACCAATTGAGAATAGATGACCTAACGAGGTATGTCTTTTTTACTCTTGCGAATTTACCTACTAAACAAGAAGCACATACATTGTATCAAGCCATTCAATCATTAAAAAATAAAGTTGATCGGCTGGAACAACAAAATCTACCATGAAGTGGTCAAGCTATGTTCAATTATGGAGAATAATATATTACTCCTATCGGTTTGGTATTGATGACTTGCTCTATCAGATTCCATTTTTTAAGCGATTTGGTTTTCTCTATTACAGTAATCCACTAACCTGGTTTTCAACGACAAGAAGATTACCACTCACAGTTCGCATACCATTGTTTTTAGAAGCATTAGGGCCACTCTACATTAAACTTGGGCAATTGTTATCTACCAGAACAGATATGTTCTCTAAAGAAGTAGTAGATTGTTTATCACGACTGCGCGACAAAGTAGAGCCATTTAACCAAGCACAGCTCCATAAGCAACTTACTATTGCATATGGTGATTACACCACAGTCATTACTACGATTTCACCAACACCAATGGCTTCAGCATCAATCGCTCAAGTACATCGTGCGACACTAACCAACGGCAAGCCTGTGGTATTAAAAGTAGTGCGCCCCAATATAGAAAAATTCATTAAACGAGATTTACAATTATTACAAGACATACAGTCTCTGATACTTACCATGTACCCTTCATTTAAACGATTTAATATTCCAGATATTCTCAAGGAACTGCAAAGAGTACTTTTCACTGAACTAGACTTACGCAACGAGGCAAAAGCAATTCGTTCATTTAAGCAGCAGTACCAACACCTACCCAGCCGTCCTGTAATCTTACCAACCATCAACTATGAACTCTCCAATCAAACCGTACTAGTCATGGATGAGCTTCATGGAGTATCGCTTACCGAACTTGAGCGCCTAGACACAAAAAACATTTCCAGAACACAAATCGCAAAATTAATCCTAGATATTTTCTTTGAACAGATTTTTTACTTTGAACACTTTCATGCCGATATTCATCCAGGCAATATATTTATAGATATTCAAAACCCAGCACAACCACAACTAATCTTACTAGACTTTGGCATCATCGGTAGACTTAGCAAACGAGATAAATATTACCTAGCCAAGAATATCTTTGCCCTCCTTGATCGAGATTTTGAAATGGTAGCCTCACTCCATATTGATTCAGAGTGGCTTCCTGATGAAACTGACATACCTTCCTTTATCAGAGACCTAGAAGAGATCGTCACCATGCTCCATAATAAAGAAATAAAAGATATATCATTTGGCAAAATACTTTTCTCGGTCTTCTCCACAGCCAAAAAACATAAAATCAACATCCAACCCCAACTCCTCCTCCTGCAAAAAACAGTGCTTCACCTAGAATCACTAGCAAGACAACTTGACCCATCCATTGACCTCTGGGCATACTCTAAACCTAAAATAAAACAATGGCTCACCGACCAACGATCCATCACCAACTCAGTAAAACGATTCGTACAAGTACTGCAAATGGCAGACACCATCCTCAGCACCCAATCTTTTGAAACAATCAACAAACAATTTATTAGGCTAACCAAACAAACCATGCAAACCCATGACGAGCTACTAATCCTCAAGAAATCACAAACACGACTAACCATGCTACTAATCATAGCAACATTGCTACTCGGCATGATTTACTTCTTTAGACCCTGAGCTAAACTGACCCTTATCTCGTCGTCTGTGCCATTTCATTGAAGAGATTTTGATTTTGGTTTCTGAATCGTTTCTGAATCGTTTCTTTACCATATATATCGTTTCTTTGATTTTCAACATCCCCTCTACTAGATCACTGTAATGCTCTAGTGAGAACATCAAATAATTTGGGTATGATTCTATGCCCAAGTCGCTAAATATATTAGCCGATAGCTTCAGGGCCTTCTTCAGAAGTTCGTATCCGAACAATGGCCTGCCCCATCAACTGAACTATTTTCTTATGCACATATTATTCTCCCATTTAATTTATAAGTGCTGTTGTTTAAACTACCAGAAAGAGTTTTTCTGAATTATAGTGCGTACTGTGCAATGTCAAGTAAAATATTATTATGAAAAAAACAGATTTAGATAGAGAAATACTGAACAATGTACATTGCTACTAAATACAAAATAACAAATAACAGGTCAATTACACAGCAATTATTATATAAATTATTAAGTTTTTATGACTTTAAACACCTCAGAGAAGTTGGAATTCCAGCTTTAAATTTAAAGTATTTAGCATTAGAGAAAGGCCCAGTACCACAAACTTTATATGATGAAATTAAGAGCATAAAATCTACTGATAAATATACTGTCCAATCTGCGACATGGAATGATCAGGTACGCGAGATAACTCCTAACGGACAACCAAATCTAGATTTACTTTCCAAATATCAATTAGAATTACTTGACAATTGGTTATTTATTATTGAAGGACATTCCACTTCAACAGTCAGGGAAGCTACCCATGAACAAATATCATCATGGCGTAGGGCTTGGAACAATAAGGAGGCAAATTCAAAAAGCGCTCAAATGACCTATGAAGATGAATTTGATTCAAGTGAAAGCTACCCTGATGCTTTTATTTTTTATAAAAGTTTAAACAAGAAACTTATTTAGGTTGTCTACATTACAAAAATATGTAGCTGAAATAAGGCTCACTGAACCCATTATCGAACAGTTTGGCCCCAAGTCCAGACCAATTATATGTTTAGGATTTATTGACGAATACGATTGTCTACTAGTTGCAGGTTTTAGTACACATTATATACATACAACTTTTATAGGGAGTGCTAATTGCTATTATGTCTAATATTTTGTGTAATTAAATCTATGATTTGCGGTAGGAATTTATCATTTGCAAAAACTTCTTTATTTAAATTACCAGAAGCATCCCCCCAGTTAATTAACTCAACTTTAATAGATTCAAGATCACAGTTAGTATTATTTTTGATAATATAACCAACTGAAGTAATTAACTCAAGATAATAATCTGAATAAAATTTATTTTCCTGCAGAAATTTCTTTACCATGTCAACAATACTGCTAATATGATTATTATCTGGTTGAGATAAGTAGTTCAGCACTTCTTCTTTTCTGTCTAACATTAACCCAAATGGTTCAAATGGCTTTAGATTTTTGTCAATATTTCCAAAGATATAAGCATCCTGCAAGCCAAACAAAATATGCCTAATAGTATCAGCATAAGGACCATATTTTCCACTTTTGAAGTCTAATTTAAAATATTCTCTTGCTCCAAATTCCTGTAGTAAATAAATAATTTTTTGAGTAGCAAAATTGGTTGTATCATAACCATAATCAACCATGTCATATAGCACTGCAAGCAAAGAAGCTCTTGCAGGTGTTAGTGCAACATCTTTTTTATTTCTCTTTAGTCTATAGATAGTATTTGGCAGATAAACCTCAATAGTGCAATTGGGTATATTTTGTAAATAGCGATCAATCAGCTTTATCACTTTAGCTACTTCCAAACCTCCATTACCTGCACCTAGTAATGGTAGAGCAATAGATGAAATATTTCTGCTAATAATTTCTTTTTTTAATTCAGCTAATCCACTCTCTAGATATGAATATTCTGATGGTTTTCTCCATTCTGTTTTTGTTGGAAAATTTATTATGAGTTTCTTACCATAGAGGAGTGAGCTATCTTCAACAAACAACAAACTACCTACATTTAATTTTCCTGATTTGCAATAATCTTTATAAACTGTAAAGTTTTTCTTAAAGTATCCTTTGAATTGTAGTGCAATACCCTTACCCATTACCCCCTGGGTATTTACTGTATTAACTAAAGCATCAGCAGCACTTTCAAATAAGTTGCCGTCATTGATGTACTTTATCATTTAATTAGAAATAAGCTTTAGAATCTATTTTAATTTTAGCTTTTAAATCTGCGAAACCAGCTTCTTCAACAAAACCAGAAACACATTCAAAAGCATCTTTATTATATACTATGAACCCAATCAGAGAATGCAAGGGCAGGTCTTGCTCAACAACACATTCAGCCTCCTTTTTCCTTTTTATTTCAGAATTATCATTCCAATATATAGCATTAATTGCATTAAAATCTAAGATTGAATAAATATCATTAATGCGATCTTTACTGAATACTTTAGTGTTGCCAGATAGAAGATGGCCATCTGTAAAAAAATAATTAACTTTCATAGAACCCAATATTGAAATACTTGAAACTAGGTATACTATCTGATGGGGGCTAGTTTTTTGAGACACGTAATGCCCATTCTGAATACAATAAAGCATCGGGCTTTTTTTACAAAAATAAAAAGGTATGCGTTCTTCTGATCTCTCTCTTTTCTTAATAATCTGTCTGCTTCCTATAGCTATATAATCAGGATTATTATTTGGGGAACTTAAGGTTGTTAATCCATGATTCAAAATATGAGGAATATTTTGAATATGAGTCATGCGATAAATATAAATTTCAGTCATAGGATAATATTATAAGTGGATACATGGAAGTGCTGATATTTTTAGTTACTATTTTCCCAAGAGTATCTATACATTGTTCCATGTCAAGAGAGGCGCTGTCATAATACTTCTTAGTGGTATAACTAATTGAGAAGACCAATCAAAGTAATCGTAAATAATTTATTTTAACATTCTAATTATAGTACTGCGTTTTCTTTCCAAATAATAAAACTTCTTCTTCCCTAATTACAGTTTCAATTTTTTCTATTATTTCAGAATTTACTATATTAGTACTTTCTATAATCTTATACAATTCAGGATAGCCTTTCACCCACTCGCTGTTCCATATTTTCTTATTATCCATTACTTCTATATTTTTTATTTTTTTTACTACTTCACAAAGACTTCCAAGATATTCAATATCATTTTTTAAATTTAAACTTACTCTTTGCAGCCACAAGTCAAGATGTTCTGTGTTAGGTATTTTTTTAAATTTTTCTATTATTTTAACGATAATATTTATCTTTTCTTGATCATTAGAAAGTAAGCTTAAAAACTTACTTAAAATCGATGCGGCTATAGGGTAGGTTATTGGATTTTTATATGCTATATGCATCAATATTCCAATTATTACTTCTATGTTTTGATTTGTGCTTGTCCACGATTCTATTCTATTAAATAATTTTTGTAAGAGTTTATTAAGACTTCCGGAATTTGGATACTTGTCTGCATAATTATTTATAACTAGTAATTCATATTGAATATTTTTTGAATACTTATAATTATGGATATAAAACAATTTATCTTCCTTGATTGAATCATTGATAATATTTTTTGACGATTTTGTTTTATCACTATTAATTTTAAATCCTGATTCTGCGAGAACAATACTTAGGTGTTTTATTATTTTTTCTCCTATTTGTGGATTATCTACAAATATTCTATAATCATCTCTATATCTGAGAATTTTAAACTCTTCTTTATTAATATCATTTATTTTTATTCTTTCACTTAATTCAGAGTCAACATAACCTAATACAATCTCAGCGATAAAATCCATTAATAAACTACCTTGTGGTATTCCATTTGTTTGCCCATTAGACATTGATTGTAAATATTTGTCTATTACCACACCAACTAAATCAAAATTATTTCTGTTTCCTGGTTTCTTTGCTTCTTCTCTTGTATGTAATGCCCATGATATTGAGTGAGTATAAATTGAATCATAACAATTAACAATATCTGTTTGAAATATATATTCATAATCCAAAGATAAAGCTATTGACTTTTGTTCAATTTCTTGTAACCAAACTATAATCTGAGTTGCTTTTTGAGACTTATCATCTTCTGAAATAGATGGCATACTTAAACAATCAACAACATTTTTAGCTTTGTAATCTCTTAACTTATCAATAATAATTCCCCAATTATTATTTTTAGTTATTTCATGAACAAGTGAAACATAAATCACTGGGTGAATAAGTTGAAGTGATCTCCAAGAATACCTACCATTCTTATTATGGATTAGTTTATAATTAACCTTTTCACAATTCTTTGCTTGTATATTATTTATAATTAAAGGTGTTGATTTTAATTGATCTGATATTTCTTGAAGTAGATTATTGAAAGTAAAATATACAGGTAAATCAAATGTAAAATAGCTCTCTTCTTTTAAGAAGAAAATTCTAGCATCTGTGTCAGATAAATCTGTTATTTTTTTAATTTTATCCGTCACTTAAGATATCAGTAATTTCCGTTAATTTATTAGAATGAGCTAGTATATAGCTTTTATAATTGCCACTTTCTTTTTCGTACAGCGCTAGTCTCTTTTTCATTGAGTGATTTCTCTTAAGCTAGTTAACATATTGTAAATCATTTTGTTTTAACTTGACAATATTGTTTCCATTTTGTACTGGTGCGCTACATCACAGTGCTTGATGCAGTTTATGGTGTGGTATAACTAGCTCATCTGACCTTCCACCATCACCTGTACCATTCCTTCGATGAGATTTTTGATCATGCAAACCTACTGCACTCAAGCATTGGACAGATAAATGATACTTGAGCGCACAATATATTTCAATTGTTAGCGACCATCTAGCTAAGATTATTATTGAGATTGAAGATTAGCATAAAATACTATTAATGGTCAAATAACTTAAGAGTAAGTAACAATAGCGATGGCTAGCAATACAAATCAATCAAGTTTATTGTATAGAATTTGTCAATACTATCTTTCTTGTATAAATAAAGAAGATGAAGGTATTAGCGTAGCAACCTCTAGCAATAGAAATGAAGAAGTGGAATATGTCGCATTGCCTTCATTAGAAGATATATTTGAAACGCAAAGAATTAAAAGTGATCAGGCAAACAAGCTACTCAGTAGAATTAGAAAAGATAAAAGTAGATTGGCGCTGAGTCTTGGGTATCCAGTTATATTGAGACCACAGAAATTAAAATCTGGAACTATTATTCATTATCTTGAACCTATACTATTATTTTCTGTATTAGCAGAAAATAATAGTATAACGCTAGAAGATAACTTACCAAAAGTAAATAAGAAAATTGTTAAGCTATTTTCAAATGGTTTTAGTAATGAATATATAGCTGAAGCAAATCAGTTAGAACATGAGCTTGAAATACCGAATATAACATCGCTCACTGAATTAAATTGCCTCATAGGTAAACTGCAATCAATAAGAAGTGAGTGGCCATGGGTAGACACAATAAATGCGCTTCTATTGAGAGATGCATTATCAGTTACTGAACTAGGTACTAAAGGTATTTACAACAATGCAGTATTAGTAGTTGCGGAACGCACGCCATTTACCCTGGGACTAGAATCTGAATTAAAACAACTATCAGAACTATCATTACAAGATATATCAAACACTGCCTTAGGTGAATTTTTTAATCCCAGCACCATCTCACCTGTTTCAGAGGTTGATTCCGATCCGATTATTGAAATAGCCCCACTCAGCATTGATCAAAAAGAAGCAGTTAAAAAATCTTTGACACAAACATTAAGCGTGGTAATTGGACCTCCTGGAACTGGTAAATCTCAAGTAGTGGCAAATGTGCTAGTCAATAATATTTGGAAAGGAAATAAAACATTATTTACTAGTAAAAATAATAAAGCGGTTGATGTGGTTGAAGAGCGTTTAGCTAACCTTGGTTGTCAGTCATTATTTGTACGAGTCGGCGCTGGGATATACCAAGATAATCTGGCAAAGCACTTTTTGCAGTTGCTTACTGCTCCACAAAAAGATAATACTACCAATCAATATCATAGCTATCTTCAAACAATCAAAACGCTTTCATCGATGATTTCTGATATTCATGCTAAAGAGCAAGAACTAATCATGCATAGAAATATTGTAGATACCCTAGATCAAGAAATTAAATCAATACATACATTGCTTACTGCAGAGGAAATTGATTTTTGCAGGAATAGCAATCTTTCAGAAATACACACAGCGTTAGATGCATTCAATTGCAGTCTGCAAGAAGGAGTGAAGGCAAATAATAATCTACTGGTGAGATTATTTTGGATTTTGCTGCGTAAAAATAAATTTAACAACATTCATGCTACATTTGATTCATTAAAAACAAAATGGAGCCCACCGCTAGAGCAGCCAGTGCTACCTTATAATGACGCTACCCTAGCACCGTGGTTTGATTGTTACGATACTATTCAAAATAAGTATAACGAGTATCTTACCTATAATAAATATATTCATGCCTTAAAAATACTTCAACGCTCAAAGCAGCTTTCTGAATTAGCAAAAGAACTTATATCAATCAAGCATGACTACAATAAATACTCACTACTGCTTTGGCAAGACTGGGTATCACAACAAATTGCAACGATACAAAATTCACATAGAAAAAAATTAAATAACTACAGTACACTGCTGGAAATAGTTATCAGCAACAAAGAAAAGTTCCTAGCAAAAGAAATCCAATCTCAATATAATAAATTAACACAAGAACTTTCTCATGCAGTACCATGTTGGATAGTTACATCACTCTCAGTGAAAAATAGAATTCCTTTTGAGCCTAATTATTTTGATTTGGTGGTGATAGATGAATCAGGGCAATGTGATATCGCTTCTATACTACCACTTCTCTACAGAGCGAAACGAGCAGTAATCATCGGAGACGACAAACAGTTGCGCCATATTAGTGGTATTGATCATTGGATAGATCAGAAGTTGCTGATTAACTACGCACTAGAAGAAAATAATATCGGATGGTCATATACTTATAATTCACTTTTTAGTCTGGCAATGACCTATTGCCAACCAAATAATGTAACTGAACTGCGTGAGCATTATAGAAGCCATGCTTCTATCATTGAATTTTCCAATAAACATTACTATCAAAATAAACTTTTAATCGCAACAAACTATACCAAATTAGTAACTCCAAAAATGTATACTTCTGGAATTCGTTGGGTTAATATTGAAGGCAGTGTTATTAGACCTCCAACTGGGAGTGCGTATAATGAAGCTGAGGCAAAGGCATTAGTTAAAGACTTACAAATAGTACTGCTGGAAGATAATTATGTTGGTAGCATTGGAGTTGTTACTCCATTTAGAGCGCAGGCAAATTATATAAGAACTCTCATTATGCAAAACCATCTACTCAACTCAAAAATTAATGCCAATAATTTAATCATAGATGCAATTCATAGTTTTCAAGGTGATGAAAGGGATATAATTTATTTTTCACCTGTACTGAGTACTGGAATGCAAAAAGGTGCAATTAATTTTCTTAAACAAAACAGCAACCTCTTTAATGTGGCCATCACTCGTGCCCGAGCACATCTAGTCGTCGTGGGTGATAAAAATGCTTGCGCCAACTCTCAAGTACCACATCTTGCATCATTTGTAGAGTATTTTTCTACATTAGAAAACAATCCACAATCACGCAACTTAACCACAGATGATTGTACCAATATATATCCACAGGTATCAAACCCCAACCAAGTCTCTGAATGGGAAAAGAAACTCTATAGTGAAATGTATAGAGCTGGCATTCATACCATTCCACAATACCAAATAGATAAATATATTCTTGACTTCGCACTATTGTATGGCGATAGAAAACTCAACATAGAAGTAGATGGTGAGTACTACCATCGCAACTGGGATGGAGAGATATGCCGAAGAGACCAATTAAGAAACAATAGAATGATTGAACTTGGATGGGATATACTCAGGTTTTGGGTATATGAAATTAGAGACGATATGCAACAATGTATTGAAAGAATTAATACATGGAAAAACAGTAAGAGCACATAGATACTTTTTCTTACACTGACCTACCCATCATCATAAAATAATGTTATAATTTTATACAATTGTCTTGGTGGGATTCCAAGCAACCCCTAGCCCATCCCCAACCTCTTAGGTTGGGGCGGTTAGGACCCTTCCCCAGTTCTATTGATCGGAAATGGTAAATCACCTCTTATAGCTTTTTTGTACAAATTCATATAGTATTCTCCATACTCAATTCCTATCTGACGCCAATATCCTATTAGAAAATCGTTTTTAGGGTTTTTCATGTCAATAAAAAATGCTGAAAGTTTTTTACGATATTGCGCTTTAATATCTTGTTTAATCTTACTATTAGGAAAAGCAAAGAATAAATATTCAATAATTAACAGTGCGTGAGAAATATTATGATTGATGCTTACACCCGTCTTAATTTTTCGAACATAATTAAAAGCTAACAAGCTTTTATTATGCGCACAATTATTTCTTAACGTTTTGATTATAATCATGAAATCTGTAAAATAATTTCTATTGTCACCTAGTTTAAATTTACACAATAATATATCTTCTTTTTTCACTAAATATAATAATTTAATTATATCTATAATATTCCCAAAGCTAGATTCTTCCAAGAGATAATGCATAGGGGGTGCTTCATAATATTTCATTATTTTACTTTTACTATAATTATTTATTAATTTATATAATCTGTCAATTATTATTTTAGAGCTTTTATTTTCCTTAATTGAACATAAATCAACTACTTTTAGTTCATCAATGATGGCTTTATAACCATGATGATTTTTATATTCATATTTAAATATATCAACAAGTATTGATCTAAGAGTTATTTCAAAATAACAAACTGCACTTAATACGATTTCTCTTAATTGAGCGTCAATTAAATAATAACTATAAGCAATTTCCCAAGAGGCGCCTTTTTTTATTTTTATATTAGGAAATGAATGTGCTATAGAATTCTTGAACGATTCGATATCGGCGCTTGAATGAATCCCACGAGCGATTTTAATTACTTTTTTTATAGAGTTATCAATTTTTCGGCTGTCAATAACTAATAATGGTTTTAAATAATTTTTAAATCTATGATAATTGACAGAATCAATAAAATTAATAAACTCGGCTTCATTTTTATCAAACGTTAATCCGCGTTTTTTAAGTATATCAACAAAATCCTCACCATTTAATACTGGATGATTAAATTTAGTCTTACTTCGTCTATCAGATATATTTTCAAATGAAGACCTAACAAGTTCTATAAATGAATCTCTATCTGGAATTTCTATGCAATTTTGCGATACTATTTCATATAAATCATGTATAGAATTGACTAGTTTAACTTCTTTATCATACATTTGATCTCTCCCCATCGACTAAGCCATTTCTTTGATAAAGACGAGACACATGTAAATTGCTTTTCCATTCTAACCTACTGCACCCAAGAATTGCATGGGTGATTGATACTTAAGTGCGCTATGTGGTCGTGCTTCGTTGAAATACTTCTGATAGTTACTAATCTTTTCTCTGGCATCTTGAATATTTTTGAAGTACTCTTGATTGAGTAGTTCATTTCTAAACTTACCATTGAAACTTTCAACAAATGCGTTTTGGGTTGGTTTTCCTGGTTGGATAAATCCAAGTGCTACCTATGATCTTCATTGAGTAATCATCAATTACATTAAGAATTCTGATTCTCCTACCATGTTCCAATTGATCTGCAACAAAATCCATAGACCATCTAGAATTAACCATGGTTGCAGGAAGGAGTACTGACCTTGTTTTGTACCTCTTTTTCTTACGCTTAGTCCTTACTTGAAGCTGTAATGCTCGGTATATTCGGTATATTTTCTTCTTGTTAATGATATACCCTTGTTCTCTTATTTTGGCATGGAGCATCAGGTATCCAGCACTACTAAACGTACCAGCTAGTTGTTTCAGGAGTGCTATGATCTGCGTATCATCCTATGTGTTAGATTGATACCGTATGCTAGAACGAGCACAACCAAACATAGCACATACTTTTCGCATGCTGAATGAATAGGTTGCGGTGAGATACCCTGCAGCTGTTTTTTTAGATGCACGGCTTAGAAGTTTTTTGAAAGGACATCCTTGATGGCGATATTTTCTAAGGTAAGGTCAACAACTATTCTCTTGAGCGTACCGTTCTCTTGTTCCAGATGGCGAAGTTTCTTTGCTTTAAGAAACATCCGTAGTTCCGTACTTATGACGCCAGTTGTACAGTGTGCCAGGAGTAATACCTTGTTCACGACACAAGGTAGCGATATCAATACCTGCAGCATTCTTCTGCAAGATGGCGATTATTTGTCTTCAGTAAAACAAATCTTTTTCATACTTAAATCCTCAGTTTTGGTTTATTTTAATTTACTATAAACCTCATCGAAGATTTGGTACAGTTTTAGGGGGTAAGGTCATCTGCACTATAGACGGTCATACATTCTATCGTGATGCTCATCATTTACTTGAAATATCAAATACTATGACTTTTGATACTCTTGGTAATAGGTTAGGAGTGATGTAGGTTGTGCTAGATGAATTGTTTCTTCTGAGGATATTTTTTCAGTAATTCAGTTATCTTATTATCATAGTCTAGAATTATTGTATAATGAAATTGAGAATCTACTATGGATAAAACAATTGAACCAAAACTTAAAACAATTGGCGAATATTTAAAGCTAAGGCCTTCGAGTTCAGAGCATTTTCATATTCCTTCATATCAACGCGCGTATTCTTGGAGTGAATCTCAGTGTGATAAATTATGGCAAGACATTGTTTCTTTTTCTACTGCTGTAGAAAATAACAAGGATTTAAATCCGTATTTTTTTGGAACGATTATAGTTGACAGCTCAGATACAAATAATAGTAATAAATTAAGTTTAATTGATGGTCAACAGCGGACAATTACATTTATATATTTAATTAAAGCATTATTATTAACAATTGAGACTGAAATTAGTAAATTAAAAGACGCCAATGATTCAAATCAACAAGCAATCTTAGATGTGCTGATATTAAAAAAAATTAATATTTACAAGATTTTTTACAAAGATGAAGAGTTAGAAATACTTAATAAGATAAAAAACCAAACAAAGATTCAAGGCATAAACTATTTAATAAATGATTCGATGAATGAGCTTTATAAAGATGAGTTTATAAATATAATTGAGGCTAAAGACTTTGTCACTGCTGAAATAAACGCAGTCAAGTTTAAATTCAAAAAGACCAACAATAAATATACAAATCATTTTCGTAATTTTAACTTTTTCTATAAGAAATTAAACGATGACAAGAGTTTCAATAAACATACATTAAACACTTTTGCCGAGACACTTCTTAATAAATGCCAGGTTATTGAGATAAAATCCTGGCAAGAGAACCAAGCAATAACAATGTTTAATTCACTTAATTCTACAGGTATGCCACTTTCAGATGCTGATATTATTTCCGCTAAGCTTTATAATAAAGTTCCTTCCGAAGATAACGAGAAGAAAGTTTTTATTGATAAATGGCAAGATCTAATCAAAATCGCTGATGCATTAAATTCACAAAGTATTGTAGACCTAGATTCAATTTTACAACAGTATATGTACTATATGCGTTCTACTGAAAGAGATTATACATCTAAAGATTTAGAGTCAACAGATGTTACTACACCAGGATTAAGAAGTTATTTTTTAGAAAAGAATAAGAAACTGCTAGATGAACCATTCACGTTTTGCGATAACATAACTAAATTTGCAAATATATGGCGCGAGATAAAAAGTGATCCCTTAGTTATTATTCTATTAAAGTTAAACGTAAATTCTAAACTTTTTTTATCCAATTACCTTTTTAAGTATAAGGAAGAAGATGTAAAAGCTAAAGTCTTTCAAATATCAGAGTGTCTATTAAGATTATTTATTTTGTTAGAAATAAGCGAAAGTGGGTACTCAAACAGTAAATTTAAAACATTTCTATTTTTCATAAATAATAAACTTACTGATACTAGCATATCTATAGAAGAAATAAAAAACTTCTTTGATGAGCACATTACTAAAGCCTGGAAATATGAAAAAGAAATAGATCATATCAAAGAATGTGATAATAATACACTTGTTTATATCAATGACTACTTATACGCAAAAAATAAACAAGAGGTCTTTACATTTGATAATAGCGTGAATGTTGAACACATCATGCCTTCAAGTGGGCGAAATAAAGAAAGTATCCGAAAAGATGCAAATATTAATACTAAAGAAGAATTCGAATATTTAGTAAACAAACTAGGAAATAAAATCCTACTTGAAGAAGACATCAATAAATCTATTAGCAATGATTGGTTTAGGACCAAAAAAATAAAATCTATCAAAGAGAAGGCTGGATATAAAGATAGTAAGTTTAAAATAGCGTTGGATTTAACTGATTATTCTAAAGATAATTGGACAGCTGAAGATATTAACACTGCTACCGATAAAGCCGCAACTAGAATTGCAAACTTTATCTTTGATAAATAATTCTATATACTCAGACCACCTCTGTAATGGCTCAGTGATGGGATGATCTTACCTCATCGTCTGCACCATTTCTTCGATGAGATTCTTGGTCATTCTAACCCACCACTCGCAAGAATTGCATAAGTGATTAATACTTGAGTGCGCTCTGTGGTCGTGTCTAGTTGAAATACTTCTGGATGCTACTCAATTATTTAATATACAAAAACGACTGAGGGGGAGAACCTTTGATAATACTTTGTAAATCAAGTGATCGCTTATACAACTTTGAGTTTTTAATTTTAATTGCATGAGCTATATTTCTATTTTGAAAATATTCATAAAAAAACACTTCAGAAATACCAGCATATTTCTTTGTTTTTTTCCAAAGCTCGCTAGGATTGGTAGTTATAATATCATCTATTTCAAATTCACCAATAACCCGTTGGGTAGGAGACGAAGCATAGACAATGACTTTATTAACATTAGGATTAATAAATATCACTTTGCGAAATTCAAACATCTTCTTTCCGTCAAATATTTTATTAGCGTAGATTGGTTTAATTGATAAAAGAACTTTCATACACAGTTTATTTAAAGCCGTTTCCCAACAATAGGTGTTTATTTCCCTTAACCCCTGCAAGGTATTCGTTCAACTCTTTCTTATTTAAATAATTTTTATTCATATGATTACATTCTAAATGATAATTCTGATATTTCTACAAACTATTACCCAATAGTAATTTACTTTATTCAATGTCAAGTCGCATGAATGAATGCAAAGGTAATTTGGGTATCTTAGACAATGCGTTAAGTGATAAATATGCTAACGAAAAACTATAGCCATAGGTGTATCAAAGTGAGTGTATCGGATGACAAAATGCAACCCCAAGTAAATCGCTTGACAATGGGCTTAAATTTACTTTTATAGCAATGCGCTTATATCATGAAGAACTTAGCTAGCGATTGTGACCTTACCACCTTAAACCGCACAAAATCGTAGGTGCACTGGCCCCCTTTTCTTGGAGTGTTTTCTCTTAAGCTAGTTTGCATATTGTAATTCATTTTGTTTTGTTTTTACTCTGTTTTCATATTCAATTGGTGTACGGTAACCCAATGCTAGATGAAGCCATGTGGCATTGTATTGTTTCACAATATTAAATATCCCTGCTTGTGCTTCTGCCCAAGTATCATATTGGTTGCGATATACTTCTTCTTGTTTTAAGGTTCTAAAGAATTATTGCATTATCATTGCAGTTACCTTTTGTAGTTATACTTGCCATACACTGATAGTGCTAAGCACTCTGATGTTTGCATCAGCACAGTAGGTTAGACCTCTGACTCAATGGCGCTACTATACACCAAAAAATCTATCAAAGAATGCTTGTAATTTCTTTAGAATGCTTTCCTTTTTTATTAATGCTTGGTTATCATCGGCAAATAAATCAATCGCTGGTAACATTTTATCCATCACTGTTCCTGAGCCATTGATACGCCCATCTATAAAAGCATTTTGAATAAACTTATAAGTTTCCTCTTTGTTTAAATTTTCTTTTTTAATAAGTTCATCTAATTCAGAAAACTTTTTTTCCTCTATATAACTTGACCAGTCTTTATCTACATCACTTTCTTTGTGTAGGGTGTCTATAAATTGGATAATCAAATCCTTTTTGTTTCGTAACTCTACACTTGCATCAATCGCTTTGCCTATAACTCCTAATATTTCTTTATTGATCATATGGTCCTTGTAATACTTCTCAATCAATGCCAAGATATAATCAATAGTGATATCCACTTGTTTAAGCAATTCCATCTCAAAAACAATGTCATCATTTATATTTTCCTTTTCACCATTTTCTGATCTTCTGAATAGAGTATATAAATCAATATACATACTATGATAGTCCTGTATGTCTCGTTTAGTAAGTATCCGCTGACCTTCTTCGCTGAACTCATCAAAAGCGTCTAATATATTACTCAACTTCAAAATACTCCCATACAATTTTATAAACTCCTTTTGCTTCTCTTCGCTCTCAATGCGAGTGCCAATTGGAAAGTTTTGAACAAGTTCGTTTATCAAATCTATATATCCTTTTACTTTTTCCCCTTTACTGTCTGTATATCCATCATAATATTCACGGTAGGTTTTAAGTAGCACGACTCCTCTGGATTCCTTATTACCAAATAATGCAATAGATTCATTAGTAGCCTCTTCCAAAGGTCTAAAACATACAATATTTCCAAAGGTTTTAATGCTATTTAATATTCTGTTTGTTCGTGAATACGCTTGCAACAGCCCATGTAATCGTAGATTTTTATCAGCCCACAAGGTGTTTAAAGTGGTAGCATCAAAACCAGTTAAAAACATATTGACAACTATTAATAAATCTACCTCTCTTGCCTTTACTCTCTTTGATACATCTTTATAATAATTCTGAAACTTTTCTGGGGTAGTATCAAAGTTGTCTTTAAACATTGTATTGTAATCTTTAATTGCATTATCCAAAAAATCTCTATCACTCTTTTCTAAATTTTCGGTGCTTTCAGAGTTTTCATCTATAGTACCCTCCACTTCATCATTCACTCCAAAACTATAAATGATGGCGATTTTTAATCTACTATCACTGCCCACTTCTTTCATTTGTTTTTGAAACTCTGAATAGTATGCTTTTGCAGCTTCAATAGACGATACTGCAAAAATAGAATTAAAGCCATTCAATCGCCTAGCATCTATTCTATAGTTGTCATTCCGTTTCGTTTTTTGATCAAAATGCTCTCGTATGTATTTCACAACATTACTAATTCGCTCAGGTGCTTGAAATGCCCTCTCTCTGTCTATATCAAGCACATGTTTATCTTCTATATTTTCTTTTTCGCGAATAGTAGAAACATAATCCACCCTAAACGGCAAAACATTTCTATCATTAATAGCATCTACAATGGTATAAGTATGTAATCTATCCCCAAACGCTTGCTCGGTAGTTTTGAAATTAACACGACCATTAGTTGAAGCATTCACTGCAAATATTGGCGTGCCAGTAAATCCAAAAATAAAATAATTTTTAAATGCTTTTGTGATAGCCATGTGCATTTCGCCAAATTGTGAGCGATGGCACTCATCAAAAATAATAACAATTTTACTGCTATATATTCCATGAGTTTTGTTGGTTTGTATAAATCTGGAAAGTTTTTGAATGGTAGTGATAATTATTTTCGCGTCTGAATTTTCTAACTGTCTTTGTAGTTTTTGAGTACTGGTATTACTATTGGCTGCTCCTGGTTCATATTTCTCATACTCTCTCATCGTCTGATAATCTAAATCCTTTCTATCCACCACAAAAAGCACCTTATCAATAGCTTTCAACTTACTGATAAGCTGTGAAGTCTTAAAACTGGTAAGTGTTTTACCTGATCCTGTAGTATGCCAAATATATCCACCACCCTCAACGCTACCATATTTTTTATAGTTACTAGCAATAAGAATTTTATTGATAATCTTCTCAGTTGCAACAATCTGATAGGGACGCATAACCATCAAAATCTGATCAGCGGTAAATACACAATATTTAGTAAGAATATTTAATATAGTGTGCTTTGCAAAAAAAGTCTTAGTAAAATCAATTAAATCTGTAATTGGTTTATTGGTACTATCTGCCCACCAACTCGTAAATTCAAAACTATGGCTATTTTGTTTTCCAGTTTTTTTTTCTCTACCTTGCTCTTTTATATGCCCTGCCCTTGTGGTATTGCTATAATATTTAGTATGTGTGCCGTTTGATATCACAAACAACTGCACATACTCAAACAAGCCTGATGCCGAACAGAAGCTTTCCCGAGCGTATCTATTAATCTGATTAAACGCTTCTTGTATTGCCACCCCTCTTTTTTTAAGTTCAATTTGAACTAACGGCAAGCCATTTACCAAAATAGTAACATCGTACCTATTTTTTCTCTGTCCATCTTCTGCCTCATACTGATTGATAACCTGCAATATATTATCGTGAATATTTTCTTTGCGAACAAGACTAATATTAATTACTTCACCATTATTTCTTTTAAATGATTTTATACAATCTTCTTGTATTGTTCTTGTTTTTTCTTTACTACCTTGATTCGCATTAGCTATTTCACTACTAAAGAAACGCTCCCATTCACTATCAGTAAACTCAATAGTATTTAACTTTTCTAATTGTATCCGTAGATTATCAATCAACATCACTTCATTTGATACGCTCAAATACTCATAGCCTTGCTTCTGTAACTGCACTATCAATTCCCTCTCTAACATCAACTCATTCTGATAACCTGTTTCCCTTACTCCTGAACTATCAGATATATATTCAGCGACTACCGTACTTTCAGTATTTTGAGCAATAATATTTAGACGAGGATTGTAATTTTCCACAGATTACTTTACTAATTCACCAAACGTTAATAACTCATTTCTATAATATTCATATTGTTGCCTGCGAGCCTTTAGCTCACCAGGAAGACCAATAGATATATCATTTACCAATGCATCAAATTTATCAAGTATAGCCACAATTCTATTCTGCTCAGCAAGAGGTGGGATGGGGATTTTGAAAGATTTAATTAAACTATTTGATATCGCTGGATAACTTGCACCCTCTTGATTATTTTCAACAAAGTTATAAAAACTTTTTGTAGTTAAAATATAATAAATGAATTTGGGGTTTACAATATATTTATTTGCTCTTAAAACAATAAAACCAGAACTACATATTTGATTATTAAATTCATTTGATATTATTGTATATCGTTTTAATGTAGGTCTTGTTGTTCCAAATATAATATCATCTTTTAAAACAATTTGTTGTGCCCTACTTGGAGCATTTAATTTATTAATGTTATGAGTTACTTCAATTTTATTATTTTCTCTATTTACGGAGGTTAAGTCAATATATTTATAATTTTCATCTGAAACTTTTTTCCATTTAATATTTTCAGTTTTTAATAATACTTCACCCAACTCTTTATATTCCACCTCATCACCAAAAGTTAATAATTCATTTCTATAATATTCATATTGCTTCTTTCTGGATTCTAATTCGGATTCTAATTCGGATTCTAATTCGGATTCTAATTCGGTAAAACTATCTAATATTCTTACAATTTCTTTTTGAATTGGTAGAGGTGGGATGGGGATTTTGATTTTAGAAAATATTTTTTTTGAAACATTAAATCTTGTAACACCATTTGCTGTTTTATTTATTTGTTGTCTTAATTCATTGCTTCTAAAAAGATATTTTGAGAAATCTGGAATAATTGTAATATTTTCATTGAATCTGAAACCAAAACTAAAACTATTTAAATATATATTTTCATTTATCTTAGTTGTTAACACTGACGACATAGCACATTCATATGGTGTTTCTGAAGAACCTGTAAATAATACATCTCCATATTTAATTTTATTTTGATTTTCATTAACATTAATTTTAACAAATGATGAAACTTCTGTATTTATTGAAATATTTGAAAATATATTCATATAAGTAATATATTTTGCATTACCATTACTAAAATCATTCTTACTTTTACCAGTGAGCCCACCATAAAATACACCTAACTCCCCCAACTCTTTAAACTCCACACCTTTAGGGCATAGTTGAGAAATAAGTTTGTGGATTGTAGAGGTTGTGGTTGGCATATTTTATTTTTATAATTCTTTGACTATTTTTTCAATCGCTGTTCTTAATTCATTTTGTCTTTTAACGATTCTTTCAATATCTTTATTTAATACTTCTATATCTACTACTTCTCTCGTATCTTTTTGGATTACATAGCTAGAAACAGAAAGATTAAAATCATTCTTTGCTATTTCTTTGTTATCTACTATTTTTGCGAAGTACTCTATATTTTTTCTTTTTTTAATGGTCTCTAGGATTTTATTTTTATTTTCATCTGATAATTTATTTTTATTGCCACTTCTAATAAACTCGGTTGAGGCATCAATAAATAATATTTTGTTATCTGTTTTATTTTTCTTCAATACTAAAATACAAGTGGCGATAGTTGTGCCATAAAATAAGTCAGGAGGGAGTTGAAATATAGTATCTATATAATTATTATCAACTAAATATTTTCTAATCTTTTGCTCTGCGCCACCACGATATAGAACTCCAGGGAACTCAACAATAGCAGCTGTTCCGCTTGGTGAAAGCCAATGAAGCATGTGCATAGTAAAAGCAAGGTCTGCCTTACTTTTAGGGGCAAGCACTCCTGCAGGAGAATACCTCGGATCGTTTATAAGCAGTGGATTAGAATCACCTTCCCAATTTATTGAATATGGTGGATTGGAAACAATGGCATCAAAGGGTTCATCATCCCAATGTTTTGGGTCAATAAGCGTATTGCCGTGAGCGATATTAAATTTATTAAAATTAATATCATGCAGAAACATATTGATACGACACAGGTTATAGATAGTTAGGCTGGTTTCTTGGCCATAAAATCCATTTCGAACATTATCTTTTCCGAGAACTTTGGCGAACTTTAAAAGCAATGAGCCTGAACCACAAGCGGGGTCATAGACTTTATTTACTTCCTTTTTTCCTATGGTAGCAATCTCTGCAAGAAGCTCGCTCACTTCTTGGGGGGTAAAAAATTCACCGCCTGATTTACCTGCACTGGAGGCATACATGGTCATTAGATATTCATACGCATCACCAAAAGCATCAATGGTATTATCATTAAAGTCACCTAATTTTAATTCTCCAATAGCGTTTAATAATTTTAAAAGCAAGACATTTCTTTTTTCAACGGTGTTGCCCAATTTATTTGAATTAACATCAATATCATCAAACAATCCTTTCATGTCATCTTCACTTTCAAAACTTTTTGCAGAGTTTTCTATATTTTTAAATATCCTATGAAGAGTAGTGTTTAAGTTACTGTCATCGCTTGCGCTTGCTTTTATATTTGCAAACAATTCACTTGGTAAAATAAAAAAACCTTTTGATTGTAAGATAGCTTTTCTCCCTTTAGTTGCCTGTTCATCGGATACTGAAGCATAATTAAAATTGGCTTGTTCTTTTAATTTTCTTTGTTGATTGTTTATATAACTGGTGATATTTTCTGAAATAAATCTATAAAACAAAAAGCCTAGCACATATTGTTTAAAATCCCAGCCATCTATACTCCCGCGAAGGTCGTTTGCGATCTGCCAGATAGTGCGATGCAATTCTGCCTTTTCATTGGCACTGGTGTTTTCATTTATAATCTTTTCTTTAGATTTCTCTTTCATACACCTAGTATACCGTAGCTTACTAATCTTAACAACTTTAGAAGTGATTTTTTATCTCACTTATCATTTATGTATTACCATTAAAAATATAGAAGAGAATTAGCCTGATTAGCGTTTGGTGATAACTATTTTATTGTTTGATTTGCAAATAGTCTCACGCAATATCAGTGGTATTCATGACCTAGAATAAGACTCCGTAAGTATTACCATATTCAATACTTAAATCAATTATCTTTATCTTATTATTATTATTAGAAATTAAATTAAAATCACTAATATTATTTGTGATAATATTAGCTTCTAGTACCACAGCCTGAGCATAAATCATACGATCAACACTAAATTGTCTTGCTTTTTGATCTTTCCCTTTCGTTTTATCTACATTCTGAATCTGATCATTAACAAATTCTGACTGGATATTTCCAAATTGTTGTGCGTGTGCAATGGTAAATGTAGATATTTTGCATTTATTTATTTTTAAGTCTTGATAACTTCCCTTTACCAAATACTCGGCAATAACAATTGTAGATAAATAAATTGTAAAATTATTCGTTAGATAATATTCCCAATACCCTTTAGCGTTTTCGTGATATTTACTAGTACTATCGTTTAAATATATTAAAAAATTAGTGTCTAAAAGTATGTTTTTACTTTCCATGGATTCCAATATTTAATAATTAACCAGATCTGAGTTTTTTTACCCATTCCACCGCATCAGGCACATCAGCCCAATGTGGTGTTGATTTTTTAACTGACTCTATAAACTCTTGTTCATCGTATTTTGGATCGTATTCTATAATTTCAAATAGCGTTGCGTCTTTTATCTCATCTGTTAAAGATAATTTGCAATGCACCCCTAAGCCAATTGTGGTTTTGTATAGATGTTTGCTAATTCCGTCAATCTCTTCTTTCTTTGCATTTACTTCCACATTACCGTAGGTATCGGTTTTAATATTAATTTTATGCTTCTCCAGACCACCTAATATATTTATTTCTCCATATAGATACAAATCAGCATCAACCCATTCTTTATCTTCAAGAATATAATTAGTGTCTTGGCTAATTATCAGCGGTTTGTCGGATTGCAATGATGTGCTGATTTCATACCTTAATAGCTTATCTTTCGCTTTTTTTTGCAATTTTAAGATTGAATCATAGGAATTATTTACAGAATTACATGATAGGATTTTGGCAATAGTTAAATCAGTCTTTTCAATAGCTGATTTATCCTGTACATGAAACTGATGACAAGCAGATCCTTTTTTTGGAATATAAGAGATGCGCAGTTTACTATTATTAAACAACTTAGTTGCAACATCTAGTATCTCTTTAAGATCCGTAATATCTGTGGTTTCAGGTGTAATCTCAGCCCCATTTTCTTTGCCAATTACTTTAATCTCTAAGTAATATTTCATAATAATATTTTACATGACATAGTTCAGCAATTTAGATTGACACTTTAAGCATACCCTATCGTCAGAGACCTTACCCCCTAAAACTGTATCAAATCATAGATGAGGTATATAACAAGGTCTGTACTAATTCCTGCAAACAGTGTTCATTTCAGGCGATCTATGGATTTTTTTGTAAATAGCTGCAGGTTAATTGTATTCTATTAATTCTCGTAGTTGCTAACCGAGCAGATTTAATACTCACTAGGTATTGTTTACGAAGTGATGGGCTTAACTGATTAAACTGGGATACAAGTTTCGCTTTCTCTAAAGCGCTCTGTAAGTCAGATGGTACGACTCCCTCTTCTATCTCATCAAGAAAAATCCAACTACCGTTCTTTTTAGCAGTTGCAACTGCTGCTAAACCTGCGGGAAATATAAGTCCTTGTTTTTGTAATATTTTTATTTTATTCTTATTGATTTTTGACCAGATACTTTTTTCTTTGCGTTTACTAAAGCATTGGATATAGCTTTCACTATCATAGGTTTTCTTTACGCTATCAATCCAGCCAAAGCAAAGCGCTTCATCAACTGCTTCGCTCCAGCTAAGAGAAGGTTTATTTATTGATTTTTTATAATAGCGCAACCAAATTGATTGTGTCCGAATATGATTCCGCACCAACCAATCACGCCAGTGCTTTTTACTTCTCGCATAATAGATTTCTAAATTCATATTAGTTCCTAGGACTAAATACTTTCCACATTATCCTTCGCTTATGATTCCAGTATATTATATTCTTTCATACCTATCATATTTTTTAGCGTTTGCATATTACTAGATAAGTCTGATAATATTGGCAGCGCTTAAATGTTTAGAGACATTGGAAGTCAGCGATCAAGAAAAATCAAGTGTTGCCTAACTTACCCTACAGAAATAGATTTTAAACTATACAGTAATGGGGTTGCTCCTGTATTATTTATGGAAATAGTTACAGCATTTAATCCGACTGAAAGAAAGTCCTGTGTGTCAAGTGAGGTATTGTCAACAATACTTCTTAGTGGTATTACTAATTGAGAAGGTCCAATCGAGTTAATCGTAAATATTTTTTCAACTGTGTCTATTGTTACAATTAAATTAATATTAAGAGATGCTACTTGACTTTGATCTGTTAATTGTACTAGATGAAATTAGGAATTGATCTGTCGGGTTTTGAGGTGCAAGGGTAAATTCATCAGTAAAAAAGTTTACCACTGTAGATCCAACATCAAGTGGAGCTAGCGAATAGTGGCACAGATTAATACTTGGTGAATTGTAAGTCATTGCACTTGCTGTATCATCACTATCTAAAGATAAAATCAATTTACCATTCTGCATTGCATGAGAAGCAGTATATCGTTTGGTTTGATAAGTTACTGTTATAATTTCATAGGAATTGCCCCAAACAGACCCCCAGATTGTCCCGCACTAAAACTATTAACTGAAGACTGAGAAGAGCCACTGGTAGTCTCTGTAGATGAAGAATTGCCAGTACTAGCGGAATTTGATGCCACTGTCTGAACGGCGGTATTTAGAGTTTTTGGATACACATTGAGCGTGGTGATTGTTGGAATTATACCACCGGCGATATTTGGTATGCGTTTACATTTTTATAAACTTCAATCTCAACAAATTCGGTACCCAAAGTCTCAGAATTATAACGAATTAAAGGGTACTGATAACTTATAGTATAAAAATCATTTGCGGTATGTTTTGTGCCCATAAGTTTTGATATTACACCATGGCTACTAAAGTCCAAAAAAACTGGGCTTTTATTTTACGGCAATTGTTGACTTTTTCATCAATGATAGTTACTAACTAGCTATTACATTTTTTAAAATAAATAGGAATTAATTCTGAATTATGTATCTGCGATGATCTTGGTATTGAGAAATTACTATTGTTGAACAATAATTTTCCTTCTGAATTATAAAGAGCCCAATCACCCCTTGCGTGATATTCACAATCAGATATCTCAAAATATGAACAATAAATTAAACCTGAAAATAAATTGCATTCAGGATCATCATAAGAAACCCGGTTACTCTTAATAAAATGATTTAAAGGGGATATGACATTGACATTAGTATAGCTAGCATTATTACGCTTAAGTATTAATTCCCCATCTGAATTAATAGCAAAATCATAAGCATTAAAATTAAGCGGTGAAATTAATTTACCCTCAGCATTTACATAACCCCATTTATTATTTAGTTTAACAATAGCTAATCCGTTACTATTAAAATTGCTTACCAAATCATATTGAGGTGATACAACTTCCACTCCTTTGGAATTAATTAATCCCCATTTCTTGTTTTTACTTGCTGCCAGATACCCTTCTTTCATAGAATATATATCGTCATATTTTGGAGGTATGATTTCCTCTCCTTTGGAATTAATTAATCCCCATTTCTTGTTTTTATTTACTGCTAGATACCCTTCTTTTATATTATTTATATCGTCATATTTTGGAGGTATGATTTCCTCTCCTTTGGAATTAATTAACCCCCATTTCTCAAATAGTTTTACATAAAACAACTCGCCATAGAATGGATTAACAACATCATATTTTGGAGGTATGATTTCCTCTCCTTTCCAATTAATAATTCCCTTTTTATAATCATTATCAAAACTTACCTGAATATGCTCCTTACTAAAAAACAACATGCTCGTGTATTTAATAGGTAATACTTTTTCTCCTTTTACATTAATTAATCCATATTTATTCGTTCCATCTTTCTCACTTTGACCTACTACAATATAACTTCCATCAGTATAGAGTTCGCGTATAGTTTCATAAATCGCTGGCACGATAATTTCTCCATTAACATTAACGAGCCCAGATTTAATTTCAACAAGCTCTCTATTTTCTGTAAATAAGCCTCCCAAGGAATAATGTAATAAACGAGCATATTCAGAATCAAAATGATTATAATATACTCCAAATCCAAATCGATTAAATCGAAAAACAAATAAATATTTTGGGGGAAATGTTATCTCACCTTTTGAGTTCACATACCCCATGTAGGTACAGTCGCCCCAGTCGTCGCCCCCCAGACAAAACCCTTCGCCTACTATTTTTCCTTCATTGAAAATTCTTTCTTCATTGATAATTCTTCCTTCATTGAAAGTTCTTCCTTCATTGAAGGAGGGGTCCTTGATCAATTCAAATCTCGGCGAAATTATGAACTCACCTTTAGTATTGATCACCCCCCATTTATCCTTATGCTTAACGAATGCTGTTCCATCTTTTGAAAATGAACGTGCATTCTCGTAATTAAATGGGAGAATAATGACACCCTCTTTGTTAATGTAACCCATCCCAGATGCTCCACAAGGTATAGATTTCAGTGCGCTTGCATCAATGTTGTAAATATTAATGCCCTTGTGTAACACTTCTGCAACACTTTTTTTAGGCACATACCCCCCTCTATTATTTATTTTTGCATTAAATGAATCAGTACAATTTGGAAATATTTCAGGTTCTCTATTTAACTCTAAAAGTATTTTTGTTCCTACGGCACAAATAATAATATATGAAATAAAAAAAACAACAAAATGAGATAATTTAATTTTAAATAATTTTCTAAGATCAGAAAAGAGCTGTGATTTTTTGAACATTGTTTAGGCCTACGATAAGTTTTAGATGGGATATAACAATTATAATACATTTTAAAATCACAATCACATAGATAATGACCTTACCCCCTAAAACTGTACCAAATCATAGATGAGGTATATAACAAGGACTGTACTAATTTCTGCAAACAATGTTCATTTCAGGTGATCTATGGATTTTTTTGCAAATAGTTGCAGGTTAATTGTATTCTATTAATTCTCGTATTTGCTAACCGAGCAGATTTAATACTCACTAGGTATTGTTTACGAAGTGATGGGCTTAACTGATTAAACTGGGATACAAGTTTCGCTTTCTCTAAAGCGCTCTGTAAGTCAGATGGTACGACTCCCTCTTCTATCTCATCAAGAAAAATCCAACTACCGTTCTTTTTAGCAGTTGCAACTGCTGCTAAACCTGCGGGAAATATAAGTCCTTGTTTTTGTAATATTTTTATTTTATTCTTATTGATTTTTGACCAGATACTTTTTTCTTTGCGTTTACTAAAGCATTGGATATAGCTTTCACTATCATAGGTTTTCTTTACGCTATCAATCCAGCCAAAGCAAAGCGCTTCATCAACTGCTTCGCTCCAGCTAAGAGAAGGTTTATTTATTGATTTTTTATAATAGCGCAACCAAATTGATTGTGTCCGAATATGATTCCGCACCAACCAATCACGCCAGTGCTTTTTACTTCTCGCATAATAGATTTCTAAATTCATATTAGTTCCTAGGACTAAATACTTTCCACATTATCCTTCGCTTATGATTCCAGTATATTATATTCTTTCATACCTATCATATTTTTCAGCGTTTGCATATTAATTGGTAAGCCTATTTTTTTATTGCAGAATAACTTGTAAAATGTAATTGAGATTGAAATACATGAAAGGCATTAACGACACTTCAATATTTAGGATACCTGGTGCTTCAAACCATTGAAAATAAAAAATATATTGTTATTGATGGTCAGCAGAGATTAACCACCTTAAGTCTGATAATATTGGTAGCACTTAAATGTTTAGAGACTTTAGAAGTCAATCAACAAGAAAAATCAAGTGTTGCCTAACTTACCCTACAAGAATAGATTTTAAACTATACGTTACTGGGGTTGTTCCTGTATTATTTATGGAAATAGTTACAGCATTTAATCCGACTGAAAGAAAGTCCTGTGCGTCAAGTGAGGTATTGTCAAAAATACTTCTTAGTGGTATTACTAATTGAGAAGGTCCGATAGAATTAATCGTAAATATTTTTTCAACTGTGCCTATTGTTACAATTAAACTAATATTAAGAGATGCTACTTGACTTTGATCTGCTAATTGTATTACATGATTTAAACCAATACTATAATCCTTATAGGAATCTGCTATCTTAAATTGGACTTGTATTGATGTAGTGTTGTCTGATAGACTTGATGACATATTAGCATCAAAACCTACCCCACTAATAACAATATCATTATCCCTTGATGAAATTAGGAATTGATCTGTTGGGTTTTGAGGTGCAAGGGTAAATTCATCAGTATAAAAGTTTACCACTGTAGATCCAACATCAAGTGGAGCTAGCGAATAGAGGCTCAGATTAATACTTGGCGAATTGTAAGTCATTGCGCTTGCAGAATCATCACTATCTAAAGATAAAATCAATGTACCACTCTGCATTGCATGAGATGCAGTATATCGTTTGGTTTGATGAGTTACTGTTATAATTTCATCTGTATTTACAGCGACATTATTTGGATACTCTATCAGCCAGGTTGCTCGCGAAGTAAAATCTAAACCAAACATAGCAAGTTCACTTGGCGGTAAGAGCAATGAGCCATCTACTAAGCGATTCACCACAAAACTAGGGCACGCTATTGTTACTCCATCTGGATTTAGTTGATTGTAAAGCAATGTGTTCCATGGGAAAGCTTGCCCCCATACCCATCGCATCATATTTTGTGAAGGATCAAAGGATCCGATAACATTCCAATCTTTAACGCTCATAGAAAAACCTGAAGATGAATTTCCTTGAAGCCGAGAACTTTTACCATTAGAATAATCTCTTAAATGTTCGCTATTCCAACCTTGCGAATAATTTAAGGAAACATTTCCAATTGGGATATCATTATAAAAACCCCCATCTAGAGCTACGACATAGTTATTGACATTACTGGTATTAGATCCAGTATTTATTTGGTTGTTTCTAGTCACGGTTGAGTTTTCTGTCGTCACAGTATCTGAATACACCCCAACATCCAAAGTTTTAGGAGAATAACTTAAAACCTTAGCCTGTGCATTTTTAGAAAGATTTAAAGTAATAGTATTTTGTAATATCGCAGGATAGTTGAGATAGGAAGTGGTCTTGCTCGCACCAGGTGTAAAAGAATTATTAGGCACTACAATCCTTTGTTTGACATTAACAATGTAACCATTAATCTTTTCTAGATTACTTACATTTGATTGTTTGTAAATTTCATAGACAGTATAAGATTTTCCGAACACTACACCTTTACTATCAGTTAAAATCTGATCATATTCAGAAGAATAAAAATCTCTAATTATGTTATTTTTTGCCATGTTTTCTCCATCCTTTAATTGTTTTTTATTTTATAAAACTGCCAATTCACTAATTGCTTCAATTTCACCTTCAAGCGCTTCAGCTTGAACACTGGCCTCACTTAAAGTACTTGTTTCGCTAGTTTGTAAAGCTATTGGATTTACAGTAGGTGATTCTGAGGAAATAGTTGAAGTTTCAGAACTCAACCCTCCAGTTGCAGTTCCTAAGTTTCCAGGATTTGTTGCAAGAAAAGAATCTGCTTGATTTTGTATTTGATCGGCGACTAATAGTTTTTCAAAATCTGAATTTTGATCAGTGCCAGAGGCAGAAGAATGCGCGTTCTCATCCTCCCCGAATTGCCTTACTATTTCTCTTATATCTGTTGGAGGTTTAATTCTATTTTCAAAAGCTTCTGCAATTTCCTTATCAGATAAACTATCACGAGTTCTTCTTTCTCTAAAATTTGAAATAGCGTCATCTATATCACCTGATTCAAAACGGCTACCATTAAATATATCATATACTGGAGCGTCGCGACTAATACTTTCATGAGCAAGAGTTGAAACTACAACGATTCTTCTTGTGCCCGGTTCGGGAATAGTCCTTGCTAATAATCTAAATCGACTATTTCGATTAAGTAAAAACTCTCCTGAACTTACAGGAAAATTTTCCTGATTAAATTTAAACCCTGAAATATCAATTCCAGCAGCGCTCCCATTATTTAAAATGACAAACAACACCTCTTCCTCATCCGTAGGAATAGAAGATCCTTGTGTTACACCTTCTCCTCCAAAACTCTTATCAGAATATCTTTTTAGAACAGAATCAGCTTCTGAAGAAGTAGATATAAATCCACGCTCATACAAAATACTTCCCAATGTAACACGAACTTTTGGATTTAACGCATTACCCGGACTACGAGTTTCCGAGTCGCTGGCAAAAACACCTCTTTTAGCTCTAGAAACTCTAAATAAAGTTTCTCCTGAATTAAAATATTCGGCATTTCTTTCAATTATCTGATCTAGTAACAATGATGTGGTATTTATTGCATAGTAATCATATTCTTGAAGCGCAACTCCGATTTCACCACTTCGTGCTAATGCTTTTTTATTTTCATCCCGTAATATTGCCTTTCTATCTGCTGACATTGTTCCAGTTTTAGGTATAAATTTTATTTGAACTAATCTATCAAAAGCGCTTAATAGATCTTCGCCTGGAAGCATTTCACCTTGAAGCTTATTTTCTAATGTGTAGTCAAGTAGAGCTTTTGCATGGCTTTCTGAATTGTTGCCTGTACCAGGTTTGACACGAAGTCCTCTGTTAAAATAAAGTCCAAATCTTCCATAAACTCCTAAAACTAATTTATCGTCATTGCTTAAATTGTTTTTTATTCTCGCTTTTGACTGAAAACTCCGAGAAATACTCTTTAAATAGTAACCTTGATGACTTAACCCAACACCTGACTGTTGTGCTAGTGCCTGTTTATTAAATGCAAAAACTTCATTGATAATAGCTACCTTTTCGCGCTCGGACAATGAAAGATCAAGATTAAGAAAGGGGCGATTACCTGGCGGTCCGGAAAGCTGTAGTGTTTCAGAATTATCCTTTCTTCTAGTACCAAGTGGCATATAAATTTAAGCTAGGAGCTGGTCTTGGTTTTCTCACTGTATTGAAACGCCCGTAAGACTATAACTAGTAGTGTTTGTAGATCGCGAAACAGAAACACTAATGGTATTAAACCCTACAAGGAGGTAATCTAGATAGCTAGTAGAAGCAAAATTTAATAAATTTCTTAAGGTAATAGCAGATCGTATGTTTTCTCCCATATGTAGATCGCTTGAAATTGTAAGAACACCACTATATACATTATTTACTGTCCAGTTTAGATTTATTGAATCGCTTCCATCAACTCTATGCAGCAAGAATAATTCATAGTTAGTATCTAAATCTGCTATTTTAAAATTTATTGTAATCGTAGGGGATGGTGATGAGAACTGTGCTGCTAGCTCTGCATTTATTAATGAAAAGGAATTAGTCTGCACAACTAAATCGTTAATAGGTGAAACCAGGCATTGTGCATTTCCTTGATTACTTCGTATATGAGATAACACTGAAGTGCTGACCGTAGCAGGTATTTCAGTCGTGGAAGTATCAATAGGCGTCAAAGAAGTCATCAGCAAACTAAAGTTGTCAGTGCCAAAGGCATTTAACTCTGTGAGATCAGAATAACTAATCCCCCAATTTTTTAATTCACTATATTCAACTCCATGCGTAACTAGGCATAGTTGGGTGCTATGAAGAAAACTTAGCAAACTTAAGGGGTCATTATTTAAAGCATCTGGCGGATAATCTAATTGCCAAGCAATTCTATGTACAAAATCCACACCTTTTAATGATAAGTCACTCGGAGGTAGTGGTAAGTATATAGTATCTGTAGTGTTCCCAAGTGGATTTGCTGTTGTAACTAATTTATCAGAAACATTAGGAGGGAGGTATAAAAAATCACCATCTGGTTGTCTCAAGCCGTAATATCGCATAATATCTACAGGATAAATCTGAGACCATTCCCAAATAATACTATTATTAATTGAATTTTTTCTAGCCACACAAGACCAATCTTTAACCGTCATAGAATCAGAACCTGAAGCACTAGTATCAGATGATTTACCTGTTCCAGTCGAATCCTGAGAAAAACTTGTTTTGCTCCAAGAACCAGAATATCCTAAATCCAAACTACCAGTAGGAATAAATCCAAATAGACCCCCAGAAATTCCTGCACTAAAACTATTAGTTGAAGAATCAGAAGAGCCAGTGGTAGACTCTGTAGATGAAGAACTACCAGAGCTGCTGGAATTTGTTGCCGATGTCTGAACAGCGGCATTTAGAGTTTTTGGATACACATTTAGCGTGGTGATTGTTGGCAATACACCGCCG
Source organism: Candidatus Methylacidiphilales bacterium (assembly GCA_030054035.1). NCBI lineage: Bacteria > Pseudomonadati > Verrucomicrobiota > Methylacidiphilae > Methylacidiphilales > Methylacidiphilales bacterium. The sequence goes on along the minus strand of JASGCS010000009.1, from coordinate 26,394 downwards.
ACGACATTTGGTATGATGAGCATTGAGTTAGTAATACCGCCAATATAATTATAGGAGGCGCCAGTATTATCATTAAACACTTGGACTTGAGGGTTTAAGTTATTGATTACTACCCTGTGTTTCATATGAACTATGTACCCATTCACAGTTTTTAAGTTCTTTGCATTTATATTTTTATAAATCTCAATCTCAACAAATGCGGCACCCAGTGTCTCAGAATGAGAATGAATTAAAGGGTACTGATAACTTAAAGTATAAAAATCGTTTGCGGTATGTTTTGAGCCCATAATTTTGAATTTGGTTTTCTGGTTGGATTTGGTTTTCTGGTTGGATTTGATCTTTTGATTGAATTAGATCGTAAAAGACATCTTAACACAGTTACTTACGCTACATACTTCGTATCCGAACACAGCGCTCAAGATCATGGATAAATATTTTCTATTCAAGACCTATTGCTTCAGCTAAATCACATGCACTCGCTGGCGCACAAGCTACCCCATGCCCGCCATGCCCATAGTGCTATGGCGTTAGCTTATTTTAAGGATATTGATTAACAAACTTATGTTTGTCCTTAATTTGAAACTGGAATTTCTTTTTTACCCATGACAAACCTTCGTATTTTGTTATTAACACAACATCAATAGTATGGGGAAAGCAGTATTCATCAATAGTAGTAGAAAGATCAACTAATAATGATTCTGTATAAATTGCTAATTGCATTGGGGACATATTTTCAATATTCTTAATTCTTTCTTTTATCTCATCAATATAGGGATTCATAATTAATTTTAAATTTATATCAAAATATTGAAAAAAATTCTTTGCCAATTGTTCTGTCGAATAATCGTCAGGCGCATTACCACTTTCATAAACTCGATTTAATATTCCCTGTTTGATTTCATCTGGGTTATATACAGGTTCTTTTAAAGTGACAGAAGGACAGTCTTTTCCAAATACTTCTAAAGATTTTATATACTCAGAGTCAGTTCTTCTTGTTACAATCATATTAAATTCTTTTTTCTCCTCAATAGCTACTGAAACTTTTGTAGGAGATATTTCATTCTTTCCATATCCAATGAAATAAATTGTCACATTATCATTAGCGCGTCCTGCTCTCCTACAACGCTCTAAACTCACTTCTTCTATTTTTTTATATAAATCTTTAGTATCAATACCGACTAATCTTTTTTTTAGTTCCTCTTTTAGTTCCTCCTTAGATTTACTATAATTTAATTTTATAAATTCATAAGTGATATTACTTTCTTGATCTTTAGATTCGTAACAATCTGTAGAAGTGGTTTCAGATTTCTGATTTTCTATGTTTTCAATGTAATTAATTTCTTTTTTAAGATAATTAAGTACATTATCATTATCAATTATTTTATTTTCATCTCTAATTAACTCATTCAAATAGATAACAAATGATTTTGCGTATCCTTCTACATAATCTTCCAACGTTATGTCTGTAAGACTATCTGGATATTTGCTATTTCTATATCCCTTAATGATTTGTTCAATTGCAATACCGCATATAGCTGAGGACCCAGTATAGAAAATACCTATAGGAATGCTATTATGAATTTGAAATATTTTATTTGCACTATCTCTGATAATATGCACTGGCGTTTGCGTTTTGGAATTCCCTTTTGTAATGAACTGACATTCACTAGCTATGGCGATACCAAACTTATTAGAAGTGACTACTTCTATTGTCATTATCTACAGGAAAGTATCCTATTTTGCCGGAGGAAGATTCTTCAATAACTCGATAAAGCCCATGCCCTCAGGCATTGCGTCAAATAATTTTTTTGAGTCACTTTCAGTTGAATTTGATTTATTATTATTAGCACAACTTTCAGTAGTAGGATTGGCTGTATCTGAAAGCTTAGTATCACTGGAGCGATATATACTTTTAGCATAAAGTTCTAGCTTTTCTTTAGTAATTTTAACTTGATGTTCCATTTTTCCTCCTTTTTTTATTCTTACTAATAATTTACTTTAAAATAATATTTTTTTATTTTACAACACTTGAGTCAAATTTTTGAGTCAACTTTTGAGTTCATTTACTTTATTTTCTCAGCTAAATCACATGCACTCGCTGGCGCACAAGCTACCCCATGCCCACCATGCCCATAGTGTAAGTAGCAATTGACTAGGTCTTGATGCCTGCCACACTGAATCTGATCACAGGTAGGTCGAAAGCCTAGCAATATAGAATCTACGGTCAATTGTTGAATTGAGGGTAGATGTTTTTCTGCATTTTTTTTAAGTTGGGAAATGATGTTGTTGTCATACTGGGTTGAAAAATTGACTGCTTCACTCGTAGTGCCAATGATTACTTGATGGATAGCATGTTGGACAATGTATCCGTTGTCAAACACCAGAGGGGTTTCAACTAGCCAATGGTTTGATGAGCAGAGTAATAATATACCTCTGGTTGGCACAACTTTAGGGATGGCAGGTAGGTAGCTAGAGGTCCAAGCTCCCAGACAAAATATATATGCATCTGCACTTAGTACCGTGTGACCTATTGAAACTCCGTAGATACGATCATGATCAATTATGACATGATTAATCTCACCATTGATTGATTGGACATTATTGTCTAGCAATACTTCATCTAAAGTAGTTAGGAGCCCCCTAGGATCAATGGTTTTACCTTTAGAAAAATAAATACCATTCTCTTTTATGGTGTGCTGAAAAATCTTATGCGTAGTGTCAAATGGTTGAAGCAAGGCTCGCATGCCACTTTGCCGATACCGTAGTTGCGCTCTACTGCGTTGTGAAAGATTAGATGCAAAGGAATCATACCAAATATGGCTTTTCTCTAGATAGGTAATGATCTGCTGCGAAGCCAGTTGAGGTTGCAGTGGGAAGAGTATCCCAGCTGCATTGCTACTGGCAATATTTTTTTGGGAGTGGTTCGCTAGTATTTGTACTGAATGGTTTCGCTTGGTTAACTCTAGCGCTGACAATTTACCAACCAATCCAGAGCCGATGACTAAAATATTCATAAATACTATTAGCTACCGATTATAATTATCATCAAATCTTTTAATGTCATCTTCGCCAAGATAGCTGCCAGTTTGAATTTCAATAAGTATCAACGGTTGCGAAGTTTTATTTTCTAAACGGTGTTTGTTCCCTGCCGGGATAAAGGTAGATTGATTAACGCGCAAAACGAGAATTTCTTCTCCATTAGTAACCGTTGCCTCTCCAGTAATAACTACCCAGTGTTCACTTCTATGAACATGCGATTGAAGTGATAATGCTTGGTTGGGCAAAACCATGATCTTTTTTATTTTATATCCCTCTCCGACTTGAATAATGGTATAAGTACCCCATGGTCTATGCGTGGTATTTGCCTCCCTAGTGAGGTTAGGATATTTTTCCCTTACGGTTTCTACAATTGCCTTGAGTTGTTGTGATTTTTCTAAAGAAGCTACTAACAAAACATCGGGAGTATCAACGACTGCGATATGCTGCAATCCTACTGCTACGATAGGTTTGCTCGTAGCATATAAAAGACTTTGTTGACAATCTGTGCTTATTACTTCGCCAACGATAGCACAATTATCTTGGCTATGGGGTAATTGCGCAGTAAGCGCATCCCATGACCCTATATCGCTCCAAGCATTTTGAAGTGATACATACGCTAGGTTCTTCGTGCGTTCCATAATTGCGTAATCAACAGAAATCGTCTGCATAGTACTAGGGTACTTTTCTAAAATTGTTATGGCTTCTAACGTTACTGGTAGAGAGAGTTTTGAAATTTCATTGAGAAGATCTGGACAATGTTGTGTAGCTTCAGCGATTAAAGTTTTTGCACTAAAACAGAAGATCCCGGCATTCCAAAGATATGAGCCTTGCGCTAAAAAAGATTCCGCAGTTGCTTTATCTGGTTTCTCTCTGAATGAAATTACCGAATGCGCATCTACTTCCAAATAACCATACCCAGTATGGGCGTGGGTTGGAACTATTCCAAAGCATACTACTTTATTTTCTTTAGCTAATTCCCCTGCCTTAATCACAGCGCTATTAAATCTATCTGAGGTTTCAATACTATGGTCTGCGCTCAAGATTAGCATCGGGACTTCAGCGAAAGCACCACCCAGTAATATTTTTGCTAAGGTTACTATTGCCGGTGCGGTATTTTTTTTATTACTTTCTAAAAGTAATTTGCAGGTATCGCTTTGCTTGATTTGTTTTAACTGATCTAGAATGATAAACTTATGCTCTACTGCGCCAACTATAATAATGGTATCGCATATCGTTTTAGCTCGTAGCACGGCATCTTGAAAGAGTGAATAATTGCCCACTAAGGTTAAAAATTGTTTAGGAAACTCATCTCGTGAGAGTGGCCACAACCGAGTTCCTGAACCTCCTGCTAAAATCACCCCTAACATGTTAACTAATTTTTTCCAATCTTTTCTCTTCGTAAGACATGGTTAACATACCTATCAACACTAACCCAAAGCCAGCATACGCTACTAGGGTTTGGAATTTTTCACCGATGATGCTAAAGGCAAATACTATTCCAAATACTGGAGTCAAACATAAAACAAATGCGCTGGTTGCAACCGAGGTATACCGCATTCCGTAGAGATATAAAATAAACGATACTCCAAAGGTGAGCACTCCTGAGCCAATTGACCATTTGTTTATTGCAGGTATTACTTGAAACAAAGATGGGCTATCAACTATACTCACGAATAAGATTAAACTTACCAATGCCACACCCAACTGAAACATCATATATCGGCCAGGCATGACATTGCCTTTAATTATTTTAGAAGTCAAAGAAACATATAAAGCCGCGCAAAAGGTACCGATTAAAATCAACAAATCACCTTTGCCATATTCATCAAGGTGTAACAATTTGCTCAGATCAGGAACACATACTAATAATGCTCCTATAAATAACACACAGCCTGCGCCGAGCTGAATAATGGTAATTCTACTTTTAAATACCATAAAAACAATTAGTACGATCATAAAACTTTCTGAGGATTGAATTACTACAGCATTTGTCGCGCTGGTGAGCGCTAGACCATAGGTGGCAACTAAATATGCCAGCCCTGGCTCTAATAATCCTAACCACCAGTATCGTTTAGAGTGGTCTTGCCCATTCCTTTCAAATACTATTACAAATAGTACAACAAAAATAAAACTAGTAACTAGTTGCACAACAAACAATGGTAATACCGAGGCGCCTTCAAGTAATGCCATTTTTGAAAATACCGTGCCTAATGACCACCCTAGTACTGAAGTAACTAACATGATAATTCCTTTATAGTTTTTTATCACCTATTGATTCTCTGTTTGTCTATTGATTCAACTGTATTGGTATTGTTGTATTTTACACAATATAAAAATGTATAAATGAGTAAAATATACCTTATTAATGTTGCTACAATTAATCATTTCAATTTTTTTAATAACCTCTGCACTGGCAAACGACACTTCGTCCATTGAAACTCAAATTGAATTAGCAAAACAAGGTAACTCCAACGCACAAGTTTACTTAGGCAGAATGTACGCACAAGGATTAGGAGTTTCTCAAGATTATAAAAAAGCAAGAGGGTACTTTGAACAAGCTGCTTTGCAGGGAAACTCAAAAGCACAATTCCAACTTGGATTAATGTACGCGCAGGGGTTAGGCGTTTCTCAAAATTTTTCCGTAGCAAAAGATTATTATATTCAAGCCAGCTCACAAGGTAACACTGACGCCCAAAACAATTTAGGACTGATGTATCTGTATGGGCAAGGTGTGAGCCAAGACTTTCAAAAAGCTAGAGCTTATTTTGAACAGGCCGCTGCGCAGGGAGATAATCTTGCGCCATATAATTTAGGCTTGATGTATTTTAAAGGACAGGGTGTAGCTCAACAACCAAAGGTTGCGTTTTCGTGGTTTGAAAAATCAGCTCTGCTTGGCAATAGTGAAGCGAGAGATTACTTAGGGTATCTTTATTCGCAAGGTCAAGGAGTATCTCAAGACTTTAGCAAAGCGCGTGAGCATTATGAAATTGCTGCGGCGCAAGGCAACGCCCATGCACAAAGCAACCTTGCCAGAATGTATCAGCTCGGGCAAGGCGTAGCTCAAAACTACCAGATTGCTGTGCAGTGGTACAAAAGAGCCGCTTTGCAAGGAGACGAACAAGCGCAGCTGAATCTTGGATTTTTATCCTACCTAGGACAAGGTGTGCCTCAAGACTTTGCAGTGGCACGAACATATTTTGAACAGGCATCAGAAAAACTTAATGTTCAGGCATTAACCTACCTTGGTTTAATGTATTACATTGGGCAAGGCACCCCACAGAATTTTAGTAAAGCCAAAGAATACTTTGAGCTAGCTGCAATTAAAGACAGTCCAATTGCAGAGTTTACTTTAGGGCTGATGTACTTTAATGGACTTGGTTTGAAGCAAGACTATCAAAAAGCAAAAGAGTACTTTGAACAAGCAAGCGCAAAGGAACATGCTGATGCACAAGATTTTTTAGGATTTATTTATTCTCAAGGCAAAGGAGTGGCAGTTGACTTAAGTAAAGCTATTTACTATTACGAAGCCGCCGCTAAACAATTACAACCCCACGCGCTATTTAGTCTAGGCCTTATGTACCAACAAGGAGTAGGGGTCACGCAAGATCTTAGCAAAGCTAAAGAATATCTCAAGGTCGCCGCCAATCAAGGCTATCCAGATGCGATAAAAGAACTTCAGAGATAACAATGGGTAAGTCAAAAATACAAGCATTGATACGCTATGTAAGATCAATATATCTTGAAATAAAAATTTTTACCTTTGCTGGTGGCTTAATACTAGTCGCGGTTAAATTTGTAATTTTTTGGATTCCGATAGTTGGGGTTCCAATACTTTTTATTTGGTGGTTACTCGCTAAACAAAAAGCGAGTAACACTAACCAAAATAATTCAAACCAGTAAATTAATAATTACTGCGCTGTTTTGCTACGGTAAGTCATGTCTTAGATCAAATCTATCTAAATCCATAACTTTGCTCCATGCTAAAACAAAATTCTTAATAAATTCAAGCTTACCATCTGACGAGGCGTAGACTTCAGAAATCGTTCTAAGGTCTGCACTTGAACCGAAGATTAAATCTACTGAAGTTGCAGTGTATTTAATTGCGCCGGTCTTTCTATCTTTAATGACATAGGTATTGTCTGAAGCACTCTTTTCCCAGACATGTGCCGTATCTAACAGATTGACAAAAAAGTCATTGCTCAAAGCACCAGGTTTATTGGTCAAGACGCCAAGGTTAGTGTTAGCATAGGTAGCTCCGATTACTCTCAAACCACCGATCAGTGCAGTCATCTCAGGAATAGTGAGATTTAATTGACTTGCTTTATCCACCATCATGTCTAATTCTGGTCGCAAACTTTTCTTACTGTAATAATTTCTAAATGCGTCTGCTGTTGGCTCTAGATACATGAAAGAATTAGCATCGGTTTGAGCTTGAGTAGCGTCACCTCTTCCAGAAGTAAACGGAACTCTTACTTTTACTCCAGCGTTTAATGAAGCTTTTTCAATTCCAACTACACCAGCCAATACAATAATATCTGCTAGTGAAACTTTTATGCCTAAACTAGCCTCATTAAATTTATCTTGTACAGCTTTTAACACTGCAAGATTTTTATTGAGCTCCTGAGGTTCGTTAACTTCCCAATTTTTTTGTGGGAGTAGATTGATCCTTGCACCGGAAACACCACCTCGCATATCGCTCGCTCTAAAACTTGAAGCAGCTGCCCAAGCAGTTTTTACCATCTGCGAGACAGTCAAACCTGAGTTTGCTATACTTGCTTTTAAAGTTTCAATTTCAGTATCTGAGAGAGTTTTATAATTTGGCTTACTAATTGGATCTTGCCAAATATAAATTTGCTTCGGAGCATCATTGCCAAGGTATCGATCTCTTGGTCCCATATCTCTATGGACAAGTTTGAACCAAGCATTAGCAAATACTTTTTTGAACTCTTCTGGGTTATTCAAAAACCTAGTTGCAATTTTGTTATAAGCAGGATCAGCTTTAAGGGCCATATCGCCAGTATTCATAACCACTGGTGCTGTTTTACCAGGCACATGAGCGTCAGGCGCGGCATTTAATAATTTTTTTGATGTCCATATAATTGCACCAGCTGGACTTTTTGATATTTCCCAATCATTGTTCAAAAGATTAGCTAGGTACAGAGTAGAAAATCTAACTGGAGTTTGAGTCCAAGCGCCTTCTAATCCACTCGTTAGTGTATCTTCTGCGTTACCTTTGCCACAAGAATTTTTCCAACCTAACCCTTGCTGTTCAATAGGTGCCGCACCAGGTTCAACTGAATTACAATTTCCTTTTACTGCGCCATGCATTTTTCCAAAGGCATGCCCACCAGCAATTAAGGCAACAGTTTCTTCATCATTCATTGACATACGAGCAAAAGTTTCTCTGATATCTTTTGCAGAACCGACTGGATCTGGTTTGCCTTGTGGTCCTTCTGGATTAATGTAAATCAAACCCATATGTGCTGCGCCGAGCGGTTTCATTAACTCACCAGTTTTTTTGTCTCTTCGGTCACTTCCCATCCATTTTGCTTCTGGACCCCAAAATACTAATTCTGGCTCCCAATCATCTGTTCTACCACCAGCAAACCCTGCAGTTTGAAATCCCATATTTTCTAAGGCTACATTACCTGCTAAAACCATAAGATCACCCCATGAAAGGGATCTGCCATATTTTAATTTAATGGGTAATAATAATCTTCTCGCTTTATCTAAATTACCATTGTCAGGCCAACTTGCTAACGGATCAAGTCTTTGTTGCCCACCATCTGCACCACCTCTTCCATCAATAGTACGATATGTACCAGCACTATGCCAAGCCATTCTGATGAAGAAAGGTCCATAGTTACCATAATCTGCTGGCCACCAGGGTTGTGAGGTAGTTAGTAGTTTATTAATGTCTTGTTTAACGGCTACCAAATTTAATTTACTAAATTCTTTTGCGTAGTTAAAATCGCTTCCGTAAGGATTTAATCTTTTATCGCCAGTTTTTAATGCCGATAAGTCAATCTGATTAGGCCACCATGATTGGTTTATTCTCGGTTTAAATTCATCTTTGTAAGTTTCACTCAAAACATTTTGAGTTGAAAGCATTAACAATAATGTAGTGGTAAACCCTACAAATAAACTAATTGAACTATATTTTGATACTTTAATTAAATTTTTCATTTGTTCTCCATAATTTATAATCATTCTAAAATATTATAACATAAATTATAATCTTACTTAATTTATATATTGCATTTAATTTGGTGGTTATTGGTGGGTCTGGGTGGAGTTGAACCACCGACCTCACCCTTATCAGGGGTGCGCTCTAACCACCTGAGCTACAGACCCAAGTGAGATTGAAATATACAGTTAAACGATAGTGTAATAATAAAAAACTAAAAATACTTATCCGGGCATTCGCTAAGGTTCTTCTCTTTAGGAGGTGATCCAGCCACAGGTTCCCCTACGGCTACCTTGTTACGACTTAACCCCAGTCATTGAACACACCGTGGGCGCTGCCTTCCTTGCGGTTAGGCTCACGACTTCTGGTGCAGTCAACTTCCATGGTTTGACGGGCGGTGTGTACAAGGCCCGGGAACGTATTCACCGCGCCATGGCTGATACGCGATTACTAGCGATTCCGACTTCACGGAGTCGAATTGCAGACTCCGATCCGGACTGAGATCGGCTTTATGGATTTGCTCCCCCTCGCGGGTTGGCTGCCCACTGTACCGACCATTGTAGCACGTGTGTAGCCCAGGGCATAAGGGCCATGATGACTTGACGTCATCCCCACCTTCCTCCGGCTTGTCACCGGCAGTCTCCTTAAAGTTCCCAGCATTACCTGTTGGCAAATAAGGACAAGGGTTGCGCTCGTTGCGGGACTTAACCCAACATCTCACGACACGAGCTGACGACAGCCATGCAGCACCTGTCTCAAGGTTCCTTGCGGCACTCCCACATTTCTGCAGGATTCCTTGGATGTCAAGCCCTGGTAAGGTTCTTCGCGTAGCATCGAATTAAACCACATGCTCCACCGCTTGTGCGGGCCCCCGTCAATTCATTTGAGTTTTAACCTTGCGGCCGTACTCCCCAGGCGGAGAACTTAACGCGTTAGCTACGCCACTAAGGATCAAGTCCCTAACAGCTAGTTCTCATCGTTTAAGGCGTGGACTACCAGGGTATCTAATCCTGTTTGCTCCCCACGCTTTCGTGCCTCAGTGTCAGTGTCGATCCAGAAAGTTGCCTTCGCCGTTGGTATTCCTTCTGATATCTACGTATATCACTACTACACCAGAAATTCTACTTTCCTCTATCGCACTCTAGCTATGGAGTTTCAAATGCAGTTCCCAGGTTGAGCCCGGGGATTTCACATCTGACTTTCATAACCACCTACGCACCCTTTACGCCCAGTAACTCCGATTAACGCTTGCACCTTCCGTATTACCGCGGCTGCTGGCACGGAATTAGCCGGTACTTCTTATGCGGGTAACGTCATTTATGAAGGTATTAGCCCCATTATTTTCTTCCCCGCCGAAAGTGCTTTACAATCCGTAAACCTTCTTCACACACACGGCATTGCTGGATCAGGGTTTCCCCCATTGTCCAAGATTCCCCACTGCTGCCTCCCGTAGGAGTCTGGGCCGTGTCTCAGTCCCAGTGTGGCTGGTCGTCCTCTAAGACCAGCTACCGATCGTCGCCTTGGTAGGCCTTTACCCTACCAACTAGCTAATCGGACATGGGCTTATCGTTTAGCGAGAGCCCTTTCGGCGCCCCCTTTCCTCCGTAGAGATTATGCGGTATTAGCCTGGATTTCTCCAAGTTTTTCCCCACTATACGGAAAATTCCCATGTATTGCTCACCCGTCCGCCACTCGTCGCCAAGCAACTCATCCTTGCGGACTTGTTACTCGCGTTACCGTTCGACTTGCATGTGTTAGGCATGCCGCCAGCGTTCAATCTGAGCCATGATCAAACTCTTCGTATTTTTTTAATATTTTGAACTACTTCAATATTCTAAATAAATTCAGAATATCTCCATAGTTCGATTCTAATGAATGACCTTAATCAAATGCCCGAACAAATATGTTTAATTTTGTTATTACTACTGACTATGCGTTTTAAACTGTAAAAGAAAAAACTAACCAAAGTTAGTTTTGGGTTCATTATTATACTCTAAAAAGGTAAGATATTACAAAGACATTTAGTCAAAATAGTTATGTTTTCACAGAACCCATTTAAGGGCTTTTCAAAAACCGCAATTAGATTCTATAGGGGCCCATTGCTTGCTCAGATAGTTATTGGAGGAGGCATTGGATTTGTTTTATTATTTTCACTTCGATTGATATATCTTTACTTCTCGCCCCCCACGTTAATTCAAGAAGAAATTCAAATACCTTTAAGCACATTAGAAAATTCTTCAATTGACATTGATGTCGCTAACCGAGGCACGGGGATTTGGTACAATTTAAAAATTTCAAAAAATCAAAAATTAGTTGATATACTTACTATGGCAAAAATAAAATCTGAGATTATAAATAAAATAAACAACATCCCCCTCGTGCGCAAAGTAACCAAGGATTTAAGCCCAGGTAAATACATTAGACTGCTACGATCTATAGACGGTGCAATTCTTGAGCTTGAGTATGACCTCAATGACACTAAACAACTTGTCATTACTCAAAATGAATCCAATTATTCTGCAGTGCTCAAATCAATCCCACTAGATTACCGAGATACATTTGTAAGTCTAACCATCCGAGACTCTATCATTGCTGAAGGAAATAGAAAAAATATATCTCAAGCAGTAGTTAGAAAATTATTAGAGCTGTTTGTCTGGGACTTAGATTTTAGCAACGAATTACAGAAAGGAGATGTATTTAACTTTATCTATGAAACAATTTACCGAGATGGGGTGTTTTATAAAAATAATAAGATACTGATAGCTGAGTATGTTCCGGTCCATCAAAAGAAAAAAACCATTAAAGTGCTATACTTTGAAGATGACAGAGGCAAAGGAGAATATTATAATGACAAGGGGAAGAATATTAAAAAAAGTTTTCTACGGCAGCCTGTAGATCCTGCTTTGAGCAGACTTTCTTCACGATTCAGCACTAATCGTTATCATCCCACTCTTAAAGTTTGGCGAGGTCATTTTGGTGTTGATTATGCTGCTGCCATAGGGACTCCTATCTATGCTGTTGCAGATGGTAGAATTGAATACATAGGGTATAAAGGTTCATACGGTAATCTCATAAAAATTAAGCATACTGGCAACTACACCACCTTATATGGGCATATGCAAAGATTTGCCAAAGGCACCTATGTAGGAAAATATATCAAGCAAAAAGATATTATTGGATATGTTGGTAACACAGGCTTGTCGTCTGGCCCTCATGTCCATTTTGAATTATTAATTAATGATAAATATGTCGACCCAAGTAAGGTAGAATTCCCTAGTGGCAAAGATATACCCGCAACCCAGAGGCGAGAGTTTTCGCGTATTGCGTATGAGCGATTTTTACTTTTAAAAGAAAACAAAGAAAATGAAATTAATAATGGAGCAACGCAAGGGAGTATTTACCGATGAACAATGATCCCAGCAAACAAGTCACCGAGCTTGAACGAGATAAGCCTAGGAATATCGTAGGCTTAATGACTGGCACTAGTCTTGATGGGGTGGACTATGTCTTGGTTGAATGCACAAACGCAACCGTACGATTATTAGATAGCGCATTTAGTGAATTTAATATATCTCTAAAAAACCGTTTGCGACAACTTCGTGAATCTGGCGATCAAGTGTCATTACAAACTTGCTATGGCTTGAGCCAAGAAATCGCAAAAGTGTGCTGTGAGATTATTGATGAAAGGCTCAGGACAGATCCTTTCAAAGATTTAATTGTTCATGCCATTGGGTATCAAGGTCAAACGATTAGGCATCAACCTTTATCCTATGCGCCATTTAGCTTTCAGTTAATAGATGCAGATTTAATTAATAGCGTAACTGCGATTCCTGTCATTAGTGGCTTTCGTCAAAGTGATATTGCTAATGGCGGACAAGGAGCACCACTGACTCCAGCTTTTCACCGAACGGTATTTGCGCATAATCAAGAACGCAGAGCAGTTATAAACCTAGGCGGTATAGCGAATGTAACATTCCTCCCAACGGAAAATTCCGAATCAATGATAGCGTTTGATACCGGACCTGGCAACACACTCATTGATGAATGGTGCAGAACGCAATACGGTATGTCCTATGACGCAGAAGGTTTAACTGCCCGAAAAGGTAATGTTCAACATACATTACTAGAAGAGCTCCTCAGCGAAGCATATTTTCATCAACGACCACCTAAAAGCACTGGTCAAGAATACTTTAATATAGGTTGGCTACAAAAATTTTTAAATAAGTATCCGCATTGCACAAAAGGTGATATTCTTAGCACATTAGTTGAGCTCACTGCTCAGACCTGTGTACAAGCTTGCCAAAAGTATGGCGATTCTCTCGAAAGAATTATTATTTGTGGTGGCGGTGTTAAAAATAATTTTCTCATGGAGAGAATCACTGCCATATCCGATCCATGTTTAGTAGAGCGCTCGGATGGTTTTGGGATTCCATCTGATTATTGCGAAGCAATGGCCTTTGCTTATTTTGCCGATTGTAAACTTAGGAATATCTCAATTGACTTAAGCTCAGTAACTGGTTCACGCACCCATCTTGTGCATGGTTCAATTACTGATTGTTATGGCACATTAACTAATCGTTTAAATTTTTGAAGAAGTTGTTCTTTAGTTTCTGGTATTAAAGGGTTAACTTCAATACAATCTATTGGACAGATTACTTGACATTGGGGTTTGTCAAAGTGCCCTACACATTCTGTACACAAATCTGGATTAATCTCATATATCTCCTTGCCCATATAGATAGCTTTGTTAGGACAAACTGGCTCACACACATCGCAGTTAATACATTCTTGGGTAATTCTTAAAGTCATTTATATAATTAGTAATTCTAGTTACAACAGCTTTTCTTTTGAAACATTTGATAGATAGGGAATAATAGCGGGGTGAACAAATTTTGAATAATCTCCGCCATAGAATGTAATTTGTTTAACCATACTTGAAGAAACATTAGATAATTCTTTAGCGGAACTTAAAAAAATCGTTTCCACAGTTCCTTCTAATTGACTATTGATACTTGCCATTTGAATTTCATAATCAAAATCTGAAATAGCCCGCAATCCACGCACGATGATTTTTGCACCAACCTGAGTGGCAAAATCAACCGCAAGGGTGTGGAACTTATCTACTTGTACATTTTTTAAAAATCCTAGCGCTTCGCGGGACATTTCTACCCGTTCTTCTACGCTAAAACAAGTCTTTTTTAAAGGATTAGCAGAAATTGCTAGCACGACATGGTCAAATAACATACTTGCACGCTGGACAATATCAATGTGCCCGAGGGTAATTGGATCAAAGGTGCCTGGATAAATTGCAGTCTTAGACATGGTAATTAGGTATTTTATGCTAGATACATGTACAAAGTAAGCGCACTCGTATTAGTTTGCTTTCTTTTAAGCATTTTCACAAAAGCACTTTGAAAGGGAGGGGTTTTTGCGTATGTCTCGCAAATAATACTTGCCTGATGAGTAAGACTTTCTGAACGAATTAACGCATCAATACATTGCGGTATTAGTGCATGCTCTGAATATGGAGGATCAATAAATACGACATGGTATTTTTTCGCTACACGCTCACAATAAGATATTACATCTAAACAAACCACTTCAAATTTAGTTTGCTCAATTTTGAAATTTCTACAATTATCTTCAATCCCTTTACAAAGCATACTTTGCTTCTCTACAAAGGTTGCATGCGAAGCACCTCTGGAAAGTGCCTCAATCCCAATTGCACCACTTCCAGCACAGAGATCCAATATATGTGCACCGTGCACTTCAAGACCTAACCAATTGAATAGTACCTGTCTAAGGAAATTAGTTGTCGGTTTTAACGTTTTATCTAGATTGGTTTGGAGCAATCTTGAATTAAGCTCACCACCAGAAATACGAATGGTCACGGCACTGAGGATTCAATTGGTCCCACAGAGACCTCAACCCACGCTTGTTTACTCAAGTGGGTGTTCCATATTTCTAATGCAGTTTTTTGAGAAATAGAAGTTAATCGTTTTGTTCGCATTTCAAGATACCCTAAAGGGAGATTGTAGAGCGCAATAGTTGCCAGAAGCTCAACGATTTTTTTATTACTGTTTGTCAAAAAAGCTTCCTTACGAATTAAATTATCAAGCGCATCCTGAAACTCTGCCTTTGATACTTTGTTTTGTTTAAAATTATTTAATTCATGTGAAATAAGTTGACGCACGCGTTCTTTGCTTTTATTTTTAGTTTGCACATAGATATACAGTACTCCGCCTCCCACTACAGGTTGCAACCAACTTGACGCACTATATGCCAGCCCCTCATCGCTTCTGATACTTTTCATCAGTTTAGAAGAAAATCCATTCCCTCCAAATATATGATTAACGATCATTAGTGGGTAAAAATCATCGCTTTGTTGATTGGGAGCACGCATCGCATAGAGTAGATGAGTTTGTTCGGTATTCATTGCTACGGATACAGGCTTAGCGGTGCTTTCTTCCGGCACTTTAGGTAGTGGAGGTAGAGGTGTGATTGGATTTTTTGGTAATGCATTTAGAATTGTGCTGCTAAGTTTCTGTGCTCGGGCCTTGGTCAAATCACCAACGATAATAACAATACTGCCTGCTGAAGTGTATTGAGAGGAATAGATTTTTTTTACTTCAGCTAATTCAATTGATTGCACGGTAGGAATTTCTCCAAGCACTGGATTTGAGAATGGGTGGCCAGCAAAAAGTAATTGATTTATTTTCTTAAAAGCCTGATCTCCAGCATCAGATTTTTGATTTTCTAGTTGATGCAGGATGCTATCTTTTACTTGGCGCAAATCAGATTCAGTTGGATTCGGCTCTGAAAGTGCTAATGAGATTAGTCGCTCTACTTCACTGAGTATATGTTCATCTTGTAATGATCTAACACTAAGAGTAGTTGCGGTATTACCTGCTTGGACATCAATAGAAGCGCCAGTGGATTCAAACGCCGCTGCAAATTGCACTCGCGACATTGTGGTCAGAGTCGTGCCAATTAATTTGCTGGCTACAGTAGCTAAGCCAATTTTTTTTCCATCTAAAAAAGAACCGACAGGGAGTATCACCTGAATATCAACCATAGGAATATGGTTGAGAGGAACAAATAACACTCGTGCTCCTGTTTCATCTCTCCATTCTTGAATCGGCAAACTCACTGCAATAGATTTAGTCATTGGCACTCCTGAGAGTAATACAATGAAAATAAAACACCAACCTCTAAGCAACATATCATTGTGGGTTTAACGTTGCGGTTACCGTCGCATCAATTTGAAACCATTTTTTTGCAGTCACACGCAAGGTTTCTTCAGAAATAGCTTCAATAGCATTTTCAATTGAAGCATATTCATCCCAAGCAATTTGTACTGATTCAGGTACGCCTAATTGCATCGCCTGGTAGAAAATTGAATCTCGTGCAAATACTTTAGCAGAGCGCAATTGATTTTTTATTTTATTTCTAGTTTGAGAAGAAAATAATGAGTCGGGAATTTGTGATACAAGGGTTTTGATGCGATCTCGTAGCGTTACTAAAGATACACCTGGTGTCGGCGCTGCGTTTATAGTGAAAAGGGTAGTGCCGCGATCTTCTAACTCATAATGTGCTTCTACCGTTAGTGCTAATTTTTCTTCTAATACTAGCGTACGGTACAACCAGTCACTCTCTCCATTTGCAAATGCCATTGAAAGCATGGCGAGCGCAAGGCTCTCTTCTTTACTTGCTAAATATCCTGGGACATGGTAGCCGACAATAACTAGTGGTGAAACATTTTCTGCTTTCATGTCAATGTGCACAGAATGTTTTAAAGGTGGTTCAATCGGACGCTGACGGCGAATACCATGTTTAGGTTTAACTTTTCCATAATATTTTTGGGCTAACGCAAATACTTCTTTGGGAATTACATCTCCAACCACAACTAGCGTAGCATTGTTTGGGGCGTACCATTGATCGTACCAACTCTGCACATCTTCTACTCGCAGAGAAATTAAATCTTCATCCCATCCTATCACTGGTATTTTATAACCGCTATTAGCAAAGGCCGCCGAGAGAAAATTTTCATAGAGTTTACTTTGCGGATTATCTGATACCCTGAGACGACGCTCTTCTCTCACTACTTGTAATTCCTTTTCAAACTCTTTTTTTGATATTTTTAAATTGGCCATTCTATCAGCTTCTATCTCCATCATCGTAGCAAGATGTTCTTTGGGGATATTCTGAAAATAAGCCGTATAATCACTGGAAGTAAAAGCGTTGTCATTTCCTCCAAGTTTTGATACAGTTTTTGAAATTGATTCTTTAGGATATTTTTTCGTACCCTTGAACATGAGATGCTCTAGTAAATGAGTTTTTCCAGTGGTTCCTGGCGTCTCATCGGCTGAACCAATGTGATACCAAACTTGGTGAGTTACTAATGGGGAGCGTTGGTCAACTTTAACTAAGACCTTTAATCCATTGGTTAAATTTTTACTATAGACTCTTTCGGAACTCATAGAATTAGGCATTTTCTCGGCACCTTCCGTTATCGATGTCACACAAAAGCCCAAGATAATTAAAAGGATATCACGAAACATACAGGCGGTGTTATTATATACTAATTACTTTCTATGCAAGACAACTCCATATTAGAATTCTCTAGGGTAACCAAATCTTACGCAGAAACTGGGAACGCTATTGACTCAATAACTATGAACATTGAGAGGTCGACTTTCTGCTATCTGACAGGACATTCAGGAGCAGGAAAATCTACATTGTTAAAACTTATCGTTGGAATGGAGAAGCCTAATACCGGCATTCTTCTTTTCAACAAAAGAAATGTTTCATCTATCACCCCATCCCAACTACAGCAATTGAGAAGGAAAATTGGCTTTGTCTTCCAACAACCTAAACTTATTGAATACCTCACGGTACATGATAATGTTGCTATTGCCTTGCAGTCTTCAGGGTATACCAAACATGACATACAAGATAGGGCCTATGCCGCATTACGGCTAGTCCAATTAGATCACCGAGCAAAAAGCATGCCCAACGCCCTCTCAGGTGGTGAGCAGCAACGAGTTAGTATTGCAAGAGCTGTTGCAAATCTTCCGAGTCTAATCCTAGCAGATGAGCCTACCGGAAACCTTGACGAACAACTCAAAAGAAATATCCTAGAGCTCTTTGCAAAAATACATCAGAATAAATGTACCGTGCTACTTGCCACCCACGATATCTCATTAATGCGACATTACCCAGGTAGACATATTTCACTAAGCAAAGGTAAAATCCAAATTGACAGCACTACTCAACTTCAGACATGATGCAAGAACAAATATACGCAATTAGACAATGCATAACCATGCTCACGCATAGCAAAATCACCAGCTCACTAACCATCTTAGCAGTAGCAATTGCTATCTTTCTGCCAAGTGGTTTTTTTATCATTACAAACTACTTTTCATCTATTAAACAAGACTGGCAAGATGCCTACACCGTTACTGCATTTGCCAAACATGGCGCACAAGAAGAAGACATTATTACATTAAGCAATCAATTAAAAGCAATTCCACAGGTGCGAGAAATTCAGGTACTGTCTCCAGACCAACTTCTCAAACAATTAACCAGCAATATGCCAGACCAAGAGCTACAAGATTCTTTGCTAGATGGCGGCAGTCCTCTGCCCTACTCATTCATCATTCATTTAAATATTAATCATAACAATAACCAATTTATAGAACAACTCCAAAAACAAATTGCCGAGCTTACCTTAATAGATACTATTCAACTTGATCGTACATGGCTTGCTACAATCCATGCCTATTCAACTATAGCAAATCGGATTATCTCAATTATAGGAATACTGCTGCTCATGGGCATGGTGCTTATTATGAGCAACAGCATTAGTAATGAGATTCACAAACAGAGCAGATTTATTAAAGTACAAGTGGTCTGTGGGGTTAGTTTTATCTTCATCAAACGACCATACTACTATTTTGGTTTAATGGTAGGATTACTTGGTTCTATGACAGCGACTGCCTTGTTGTTACTCTGCTCGTATTACATACAGGACCTGCCAACTATCCTGCCTAACCATGAGCCTCCATCATTAGCTGGCTATTCCATCACTATGATAATGCTGGGCTGTCTTGTGGGTTGGCTTTCAGCCCATCTTTCAATTGAAAATCACTTAAAAGAAGCTATAAAATTAAGCTAACTTAAGTATTACTTGAAAAATAGCTCATAGGGTGTTATAATTATTGTATGAATACCGCACTTAATGCTAATTTGCCTCAAATAATAGGCTCAGTTTCACTTATCCCTTACAAAGGTGGCGATAACGGGAATGCTCAATTTAAGCAGTATCTTAATGAAGTTAGAAAACACCCCCTTTTGAGCGCTGAAGATGAGCTATTGCTTTTGAATAAGGTGATTAAAAATAACGACAGGATCGCTGCTGAAAAGCTAGTTTTATCTAATTTACGCTTTGTCATACATATCGCAAAAAAATATCAGGGTTATGGATTATCATTACAGGATTTAATTCAAGAAGGCAATATTGGCCTAATCAAGGCAATTAAACGGTTTAATCCAAAACATAAAGTTCGCTTAATTACCTTTGCCATTCACTGGATACGGGCAGAGATCCATGAGTTTATTATTAAAAACTGGAAGATTGTAAAAATCGCTACCACCAAGGCACAGAGGAAGTTATTTTATAGATTACGAGCGATGAAAAAAGAAAAGCAATGGTTTAGTAATGGCGAAATCAATTTAATCTCCAAAGAATTAAAAGTCGGAACGAAAGAAGTGAGGATGATGGAGCAAAGGTTGTGTCAATCGGACTCATCTATTGATATAGCTATTGAAAACAAAAGTGACGGCAATGAGAGCGGTTCAAACAAACCTCAATCAATTTATTTATCGGCTCCGAAACATTTGCAACCCACTGAACTTGCTAGCGAACAAGATGAAGATGCTACTAAACATGAGTTGCTCTCAGTTGCTCTGATGGGTTTAGACAAACGAAGCAGAAAATTAATTCAACTCAGATACTTAAGTGATAAAAAATCAACGCTAGATGAAATTGCTAAGGAGTTTAAGATTTCCATTGAACGCGTTCGCCAACTTGAATCAAGAGCATTATCTACAATGCGTGAGCGAGTTTCACTTCCCTTAGTTAGTTAAACAAATAAGAAAATATTTTATCAAGTACTAGTACAGCAAATAAGTACATAATGTACTGTATTGAAAATCTAAACAGTGGCATAGCAAAACTATCTTGATCTGCTGGCTCAGCATACAGCCTAAACGCAAGATATAAGTAACGAACGCCCAATACAATTGCGCCACCACAATAAATAATACCTGCAAATGTACCTATCCAAGGTAACAAACTCACTACTACCAGTAGTATGGAGTATAAAAGCACATAGGCTTTTGTAAAGGGGACACCGTACATTACTGGTAACATAGGCAATCCTACTGTAGCATATTCCGCTCTTCTCGCTACTGATAACGCCCAAAAATGAGATGGGGTCCAAATAAAAATAATACCGGTTAATAGCAACGGAAAAGGATCAATAGTACCAGTAACTGCAGTCCAACCAAGCAGAGGAGGAAGTGCCCCAGCCAAACCTCCAATTACAATATTTTGTGCAGTATTTTTTTTTAAGAAAAGTGTATATATAAAACTGTAAAAAATAAATGAGAATAATGTCAGCAGACAGGTAATGGGATTTACTAAATAATACAAAACGCCCATTGAAATTAAAAATAAAACGATTGCAATTACTATAGCAACAAATGGAGATATAGAGCCAGTTGGCAATGGACGCAGTGCGGTTCTCTTCATGCGTTCATCAATATAGCGCTCAAAGATCTGATTCAGACAAGCAGAAGAAGAAGATGCAAAAAAAATCCCAATCGTAGCATATACCAATACCATCATTGATGGCATTAGATGATTGTGTAACACTGCGATTATCATACCTGCCCAAGCAGTAAATACTAGCATGCTAACCACTCTCAATTTAATTAAATCAAGAAAGGGTCTGATCATGGTTTAGCTATTAAATCTGAAAGAGATCGTTTCTGTGGAGTAATCTTAATATACAAAAACAACAATAACAACACCATGGTTAAGCCATTGATACTATGGAGCAATGCTACTACATATGGCCTTGCGATAACGACATTTAAAACACCTAAAAGCCATTGCAAAGCAAGTAAACTTGCTAGTAGTAACAGTCCTTGACGCAGTGGTTTCCATTGAAAATGATTTGGTAACGCCAATGGATTTTGAGAATTAATATGCGACATTGCGCATAAGCGAAAAACTAGCACCATATATAGTATTAAAATAGTGGTAACGATAAAGGCAAAAACTCGGTGTATAAAATGAATGGTTTGCAACTGTTCAAGTGTTGCTGGTAAAAATAAAATATCAGCGTTCAGTTCCAACGGCGGAATAAAATATTGATTGCATTCGGGAAACCCCACACAAGCCAGTGACGCGCCAGTAGCAGTTACCAAGCCACCTAAGCCAATCTGAATTACCAAAACAAGAATACAAATCAATAACCCCCGTGAAACCCACATTGGATAAAACTGAAGTTTATGTCTTTGAATAACTGAAGAGACTGATAGCGCCCAAAGATAACTTACGGTTACATACCCCAAAAGCAAATGAACAACAATGACCCAAGGAACTAAACTCAGGGTAACTGTGTACATTCCAAACACACCCTGGGAAGCTACGAGTATAAGTAAAAACGAGGGGTGAAATGAAAAAGTAAGTTTCTGAGTAACTCTATAGAGCAACAAACCAACGCTGATTAAACCAAGTAGCGTTGCTAACGCTCTGTGGATAAATTCGAGAGAAACTCGAAACAAATCATATGGAACATCTGGATTACCTTGATTGATCTCTTGGTGTACTGTTTCATCAAAAACCAGGGTAACCTTTCCATAACATAATGGCCAATCTGGGCAGGATAATCCCGCATCAAACAATCTTGTCGTAATACCTAATACTATGATGGTAATACTCAGAATAAATGCTACAATCCAAAATAATCGCGGCGCGCCAAAAGAATAATTCATTTTTTATAAATTTTTAAAATAGATTTAAGGTCGTCAAGAAGATCTTTAGGTGGAACAACAATAGGATAGACAAGCACGGCCAACCCTTGGTGATCAAACAAGACCAGGAAACTTTCCGTACTTGATTCAGTTTGTGAATGTTGCGTCTTTTTTAATTGGCCCATCAATTCAATTTGCCAAGCATCATCTCGCTTCAATTCTACTTCTAGTAATTGAATTAGCGACGCTTGTTTTTCTAGCCGCATAATTACTCTAGATACGATTGCTTTAGTTTTTGCACAAATCTCATTGCAAGACTTATCTTGTATCAAGACTAACGAGAATGGGGTAGTATTTTGCTTATATGTTGGTACCACCACAGATCCTGAAACTAACACTCCATGTTGTTTGGTATCAAACGATTGTGGATTATTGTGATAATACCTTAAAACAAAAAAACTGCTGATGAAGGGTAGAGTAAATACCGCACAGATCAGATACAGTAACGTTCTATTTGATTTTTTCATTTCGTTTCTCCAGATATACTGTCCTGATAAAAAATCCAAAAGCAAAAAAAGAAAATATCAACCACTGCACGCTATAACCGTAATTTTTGTACGCAGGATACGGGGTAGGTAACTCCGCAACATGGTTGGTAAGAATCGGCGCAAGTAAGCGATCTTTCTCCGCAACCATAAGCTTTGCTGATTGAGCTAACAAAATCCCACTGGCAATTGGAAATTGATAAAATCTTTTTAGATATTCAAGATCATACAAAGCAATCCTTCGAATTAGACTATTAGGGTAGAACAACTCAGCTTGGGTATTTAGTAGCCAATTGATTGGTTTTTTATAGCGCAACCAATACCCTTTCACCTGTATCTGCTCAGGTGGTTTTTTTACATACTCTGAAACTTGACTATCTTGCATTGCTATCCATCCACGATTGACCATTATAATCATATTATCAGCTTGGTATGGTGTTAACAATTCTCTGCCTTCCACCCCATCACGATACCTAGGTTCTAAAAAAAACTGAGGGTTCATCTCATCAAATTGTAAGTCAATTAAAACATGAGATATCTCGGAGCCTAGATCTGATAATTCTTTGCCTGTGCTTTGGTGGTACCCCGTACGATTAACTGAAGACAGACCGAGGGATAAGGCTTGATTGGTAAGACCACGCTGATACTGCCAATATGATGCTGATAAACAGATAATTCCAATAAAAATAAATAGCAACTGACTGAGTCTTCTAAACATTTTGCCAGAATTTAATTTCATGGTATTATATTGGGCATCCTATGAAAGTTATAATTTCAATACTTCTCATCTTTACGATTATTGCACTAGGCGCTGGACTATTTTTCTTGATTAAAGATTCTAGCAAAAAGAATAGACTACTTCGTTCTCTCACTATCAGAATCGGCTTATCAGTCACAATCTTTGTAATTTTATTTGTCAGTTATCGCCTCGGATATCTCCATCCGCATGGAATCTAGAGCCAATAGACAAATACAAACAGACCGAGCCACACCACATCAACAAAATGCCAATACCAAGCTACGGCCTCAAAAGCAAAATGACTTTCAGGTTTAAAATGACCTAACGCACAACGAAACGTTACAACGATCAGCATGATCGCACCAATGGTAACATGAAATCCATGGAACCCAGTTAATAAATAAAATGTAGAGCCGTACGCACCACTGCTTAATGTCAAGTTTAATTCTGACCACGCGTGATAATATTCATACCCTTGTAATCCAACAAAAAGTACGCCTAAAAGTATTGTTGCCATCATCCACAACACTAGTGCTTTTCTATGATTTTCTTTTAGTGCATGATGCGCCAATGTAATTGTTACTCCAGAAGTTAACAACAGCGCTGTGTTTATCGCAGGAATTCCCCAAGGAGGCATAGCTTTAAAATCACCGCCTAATCCAGCTGGACCATTTGAAGGCCAAGTATATACAAATGAATTCCATAGCTCAGTAAAAGTATAAAAACCATGACCTTCTCCACTAATCCAAGGTAATGAAAATTGTCTAATATAAAAAAGAGCGCCAAAAAAACCAGCGAAGAAAAAAATTTCAGAAATAATAAACCATGCCATTCCCCAGCGAAATGAGCGATCAACCTGACTGTTATACATAGCAGCCTCACTTTCAGCGACTACTTTTGAAAACCAACCAAAAATCATTACCAACAACAGAATTAACCCGCCAAATAATAAAAACGAGCCATCAATATTGCCATTTAACCAGTTACTCGCACCAATAAAAGCCATGAACAAAGCAATTGACCCAACGATTGGCCAATACGCATGGTGTGGAACAAAATAGCCTTCACTTTTCATATAATTATTTTAACCGATATAGTTATTATTTACAATCTTTCCACAGGCTTGATTAGCAGGAACAGCAATATCCATACGTTCTGGTTTTGGGAAGTTAAGGGAATTCATGTGACTCACAAACTCCTGTTCATTTGGAAATTGTAATCTAGGGTTATACATCCGTTCCTCACCAATGGTTGACATTGTTAACCCATGATAATCATGCCCTGGATACACGATGGTATCATCAGAACATTGTAATAATCTTTGCAAACTTTTATAAGCATGGACTGCGCTACCATTTTGAAAATCAGTTCGCCCAGAACCTCGTATCAATAGCGTATCACCAGTAAATAATTGTTTAGTGCTTTCATTGTAAAAACAATAACTATCTTCTGTATGTCCAGGGGTGTACCAACATACCAAAGTAATTGCTCCAATCTGTAACTTTTCACCATCAGAGAAAAAACCTGAACTACAGTTTACTTTAGATTCTTTGCCAATCCTTGTTGCGCACCCTGTGGATTCTCTCAGCGTATCACCAGCACTGATATGATCCGCATGGACATGTGTTTCTACACTCAGCAATAATCGACATTGTAACTGTGAAACATAACGAATATATAATTCTGCATTATCCCGAACAGGGTCAATGATACAAGCAGAACCATCACTAGAATCGCCTACTATATAAGTAAACGTTGAACTAGAAGCATCAAATAACTGTCTAAAAATTAAACTCAAGCTACTATTATAATCTTACCATGACACTTAGATCATACAACCTGCGCACTACAACTTCAATGAGCACAGTGGTTTTGCGATTAGGGAAGCAAGCAATCCAGTCTTGCTACAATCAGCGCCAAGTGAGCCAAGTAGATTAAAGAGTAATTGCGAGACAAACCCTTCGTATTGTTTTTTCTTTGTAGCTGAGCTAGTAGTGGCTAGTAATTGCGTAGGATTGATTTGATCATAAAAGATAATGGTTCCATTTGGTGAGGTGCTTTGCTTTATGAGATTGAGTGCATTCGTAGCAGTATCTTTTGTTCCAAGTCTAATGAGGTAGGCTTTGTTGCTGGTTGGGGTGCGAACTACGAGCGAAGTAAAATCAGGTACTTCTGATGAAGCACTTGAGATAACTAGCTTGCTGGTTTCTGAAGCAATATCACCTGCACTACTAGTAATGGATAATGATGGAGCACGAAGATGATAGGCACTATGATTTGCAGTGGTAAAACTTGTAGCACTGAGGGTAATAGCAGCTGCAGTAATTGATGCTGAAGCATTAAATTGGATTGCTCCATTATTTTTAATAATGATGGTTGCGGTTGGGAAGGTAAGCGCTGATGCAAGTGTGAGCGTACCTGCAGTTTGCTCTAGGAAGAAAGTTCCTGTTGCAAGCAATCTAAAGGAAGCAGCAGAGAGTGCTGCAAGAGCATCAGATGTTGCGGTCTTAATATAGATAGAACCATTGGTTGCTGAGAGTATGAGATTGGTTGATGCCCATATGCCCGAGGTGCGAGCAATTGCGATTGCATTACTTGCAGTACCGATAGAGCCACTTGATGAAGTTACATTAAGGCTGCCACTAGTACCTATGGTAAGCGTTCCTGTGCCGATGATATTGCCTGCTGCAGTAAGGTAGATTGATGTTGCGGTAATGGCATTTGCACCGAGATCAATGTTTGCATTGGCGCCTGAGGTAGTGAGTCTAATCGTTGCACTAGATAGGTTTAATGCTGATGCGAGGGTTAGATTGCCAGAGGTTTGTACTAGGGAGAAA
>JASGCS010000008.1:34800-77856 GCA_030054035.1 Candidatus Methylacidiphilales bacterium | reverse complement strand
TGCTACAGCTGGATTAGGAACTTCAAATATTTACGAAAATACCCTAGAGGCAATTACTTCTGGAACCATCACTCTCTCCGCACTTAATGGAATTTCCATGAGCGGCACCTTTACTTCAGGATTAACCCTTGCCAATAATGTTAATCTATCATTAACTACTACCTGTACTGGTTCTGTATGCACAGGCACCAATGACAATATAAATATCTCACAAGCAATTACAGCACAAGGCACAGGCACTATCACAATAACATCAGGTTCCGCTCTTGTTTTCCATCGAAATATATCTGCTAATTCAGTAACTCTTTCAGCTGAAGGGGATATTACTAGGTTTTTTTCTAGCTCCATATATCGGGTATCACAGTATGGCGCAATACCAAATGGTGGTTCCTTTTACATAGCTTATTTTTCTAATTCTAGGCCTATTAGTGTAGGTGATCTATTAGAAGTTAATTCTACGGTATATACTGTTACTTCAATTATAATTGATGGCGGTCTTACGCAAATAATTTTTGACTCACAACCTCCTTCAGCATTTAGTACTGATTACACTATAAGCTCTCCTTTATCTACAGTTACCTCATATTCAGGAACTATTGCATTGACCTCAACTAATGGTTCTATCGGTACTTCAGCTGAACCCATCTTCGTTGCCCAAGACTCTCAAACAGGCGAGTTATCCGCAACCGCATCTAGCGGTAATGTTTTCATCAGATCACGAACTTCTTCGCTCTCACTTGGAGCAATTTCTGGTGCGACTGCTTCTACTAATAATATCTCCATTGTAAGTACAGCAGCGAATGCTGATATTAATATACGAGGCAATATATCAGGAGGCAATGTAACCCTCACAACCACTAGGAATATTAGTGGTATGAACGGCTCTATTTCAATTGGCACATCAAGCACCCTTACGCTCAGGGCAACCAATGGTAGTATTGGTGATAGCACAAACAGTCTCACCATCTCTGGACCAAGCGCATGGACATCCACTAACCTCTTGCTCACCACTGCTGCTGCAGGAAACATCTACCTTAAATCAGCAAGCTCAGGTCTTCTCAATGCCACCATAAACACATTCTTGGCTGGAATCCTCTCCCTAGAACAAACTTCTGGAAACCTATCTCTCACATCAAACCCGTTGTATCCTTCCGCTACACTTATTCTTAAAACCACTGACAATACAACTGGTAATGGCTCTATTATGATTTCCTCATATATCATGTATGCTACAAATGTAACCCTTGATGCCTACAGAAACATCACCACCACTACTGGAACGATTTCTGTTGGCTCATCAGGCACCCTCACTCTCAAGGCAAACAATGGTAGCATTGGAGATAACACCAACAGCCTCACCATCGCTGGACCAAGCGCATGGTCATCATCTAACCTCTTGCTTACCACTGCTGCTGCAGGAAACATCTACCTTAAATCAGCAAGCTCAGGTCTTCTCAATGCCACCATAAACACATTCTCAACAGGCACCCTCTCCCTTCAACAAACTTCTGGAAATATATCTCTTTCCACTAACTTAAACAGACCAACAGCTACAGTTATTCTTAAAGCTTCTGACACTACTTCTGGCAATGGCTCCATCTCACTTGGTACATTTAATATCAATGCAGCATTCCTTACCCTTGATGCCTACAGAAACATCACCACCACTACTGGAACGATTTCTGTTGGTTCATCAGGCATCCTCACTCTCAAGGCAACCAATGGTAGCGTAGCAGATAGCACCAACAGCCTCACTATCTCAGGACCAAGCGCATGGTCATCATCTAACCTCTTGCTCACCACCGCAGCTGCAGGAAACATCTACCTTAAATCAGCAAGCATAGGTCTTCTCAATGCCACCATAAATACTTTCTCGTCAGGCATCCTCTCCCTTGAACAAACTTCTGGAAATCTAACACTCTCCTCCAACATAAACAGACCAACTGCTACTCTTATTCTTAAAGCTTCTGACACTACTTCTGGCAATGGCTCCATCTCACTTGGTACATTTAATATCAATGCAGCATCGCTTACCCTTGATGCCTACAGAAACATCACTACCACCACTGGAGCTATCACTATCGTTTCATCAGGCATCCTCACTCTCAATGCAACCAATGGCAGCATAGCAAATAACACCAACAGCCTCAACATATCTGGACCAAGCGCATGGTCATCATCTAATCTCTTGCTCACCACTGCAGCTGCAGGTAATATATACATTAGAACAAGCAGTATTTTTGGTGGTGCTACTATCAACAACTTCTCAACAGGCACCCTCTCACTAGAACAAACTTCTGGAAATTTATCTCTTTCCACTAACTTAAACAGACCAACTGCTACAGTTATTCTTAAAGCTTCTGACACTACTTCTGGCAATGGCTCCATCTCACTTGGTACATTTAATATCAATGCAGCATTCCTTACCCTTGATGCCTACAGAAACATCACCACCACTACTGGAACGATTTCTGTTGGTTCATCAGGCATCCTCACTCTCAAGGCAACCAATGGTAGCGTAGCAGATAGCACCAACAGCCTCACTATCTCAGGACCAAGCGCATGGTCATCATCTAACCTCTTGCTCACCACCGCAGCTGCAGGAAACATCTACCTTAAATCAGCAAGCATAGGTCTTCTCAATGCCACCATAAATACTTTCTCGTCAGGCATCCTCTCCCTTGAACAAACTTCTGGAAATCTAACACTCTCCTCCAACATAAACAGACCAACTGCTACTCTTATTTTTAGAGCCACAGACAACAGCGCAACTAATGGTAGTATTGATTTCTCATCGTTCTCAATTACCGCTAATTCTGTAACAATTACCGCAAGAATAATTACCGCGTCATCGCTTTCAACTAATACATACCATATTAGATCACCTGCGCTATCACTTATGACTACTAGTGGTGACATAGCAAGCATCACTAATAAACTAGTTATATCAAGTGCTGTAAATGAAACACCAGATTTTACCTCTCTCTCTGTTAATGTCCCGCTCGGCAACATAGCGTACTTAATTAGATTAGGTGGAGTTACTGATAAGGCACAATCAGCAATAGATTTAATCAAAGCAAGTGGCACTACTGGAGTAGTTAATATTTATAAAACAAATACAGACACCACTCCTATTGTTGCAACTGCTTTAGTTAAAACCAAACAAAAGAAAGCAAAATATGAAGGGTTTATCTCTGAACTTCTCTACAACCTAGTTGGCTCACTAGGATTTAGCTGTGATAAATCAGGATTGCTTGCAGAAACAAGTAAGCTAATTTGCTCGCTTGGCCTGTAATAGTATCCAAAGCAATAAGTAAAAAGCTAATCAATTTCTAAACTAAAACATGTGTAATCGAAAGTCGTGTAATATGTGTCATACGCATGAAACATCTGATAGAAAAAGTTTCAATTGGCAATATAAATCTTGAAAGCAGAATGGTGATGGCACCACTAACTCGCAATCGAGCTCCTGGAGCGATGCCCAATGATTTAATGAAACGCTACTATGCACAACGAGCAAATCCTGCAACTGGAGTTGGTCTGATTATTTCTGAAGGCACAGCTATTAGTAATGAGGCACAGGGTTATGCTGATGTTCCAGGAATATGGAGCCAGGCACAGTTAGAAGCTTGGAAGCCAATAGTTCATGAAGTGCATAAGTTAGGCGGTAAATTTGTTTCTCAATTATGGCATGTTGGTCGCGTTTCACATGTTGATTTGCAAATACAAGGAGCTCAACCAGTCGCCCCCTCCGCTATTGCTGCTGATACTCGTACAGTATTGCTGGAAAATGGTGTGGCAAAATTTGTTAAAGTATCTGAACCTCGCGCACTACGCTTAGATGAAATCCCTCGTTTACTTGATGACTATGTAGTGGCTAGTCGCAACGCTATAAAAAGCGGATTTGATGGAGTAGAAATCCATTGTGCAAATGGATATTTGTTACATCAGTTTTTAAGTGATACAGCAAACAAGAGAGATGATCAGTATGGAGGAACAATTGAAAACAGAGCCCGACTTTGTTTAGAAGTTATACGCGCAATAGTTAGCGAAGTTGGTGCTCATAAAACTGCTATCCGATTGTCACCTACAACTAAAGCATGTGGAATAAGTGACACTACCCCCCTGCAAATGTATCTTTATCTATTAAAAGAACTTGCCAACTATCCGTTACTGTATATTCATGTCATTGAAGGGGACACTGGTGGCGCTAGAGATAATCAGTATGCTCATGCAGAACAAATTGATTATGCCCACTTAAAAAAACACTACCTTGCTTGTGGGGGTACTAGTGCATGGATGGTTAATAATGGATATGACAAAGCGACAGCTGAAGTTGTTATCATTAATGATGCCGATTTAGTATCATTTGGAAAACTCTGCATAGCTAATCCAGATCTACGCAAACGATTTGAATTAAACGCTTCATTTAATAGTCTTGATGTAAAAAATTTATATGGTGGCGGTGAGAAAGGGTACACCGATTATCCGTTTTTATCATAATAGCAAGTTTAATTCATTGCATTACCAGAGCACTGTAAGTGCGCTAGTGGTACGCAATATTAGGACCCAACAAATTTATTTTTTAACCAGCCATAACTAACGCCAATAATAATTGCTACCAAAGGATTGGCCAAATAGGTAATTACTCCTAATGAAATCAATATCCAAAAATAATGATTTTTTGTTTTAAACAGTTTTATTAGTGCGGAATAATCTATTAAGGTAAGGGCAATATAAAATAATATTGCAGCTATAATTACCATCGGAACATAGCTAAATAAGTAAAAAAACACAGCCGATATAATCACCATAGTGCCCACATTTAAAATACCTGCACTTTTATCAGTTGCACCAGATTGACCCATAAAACTAGACCTTGAAAATGATGCGGTAGCTGGTATCCCACCAGTCAGCGCACAAAAAATATTTGCAACTGTTAGCCCTTTTAATTCTTTTTTATCATCAAAACCTATCGCACACTGTTGTTCAACTAACTTAGCGGATAACACTGTATCAATAATACATATAAAAGCTATAACCATAGATACCTCTATAATTTCAAATGTTAACATGGTTGGCTTCGGAAGAATAAAAAGCTTAAAGGTAAGTGTTCCAAAGGAATCTTTGAGGGTATATAATTTATCAGGAAAAAACTGAAAGTATCCAAGCACTACACCGAGAGCAAAAATAAGTATTGCGCCTGGAAATTTTGTTTTAAGTTTAAGTATAAATAGTAATGTTAATGCAATAACAAAAATAAATATATTTATTAATGCAGACTGAGAATAAAAATTAGTAAGTGGAGCGTTTTTCATTTCTGGAATGCTAGTAAATCCAAAAATATAACAAGATTGACCAAGTGCAATTAATCCTGCGATACCAATAGTAACTCCAAGAATTATTTCGTAAGAAACCATTCTGCAGTAGCGGTGTATTCCTATAAAATAAAAAATAGCAATTAGCGCGCTGGATGTTAAAGTTATGGTTGGTAGACATTCTGGACCGAGCTTAGCGACTACCACTCCCAATACTCCAGATATCGCAGCTGCGGTACCCACCACATTTGCTGGACAGCTACCAAAAATTGTAAATAGTAATCCAGCCCAAAAAGAAGTTATGATGCCTACCTCTGGAGTAGCGCCAGAGGCTACAGCAATAGCAATGGAAAGTGGCACATTAACTAATCCAACTGCTATGCCTGCATGAATGTTGGCTTTAGAAAAACTGTAGTTAGGAAACAAGTGGGTTAAATTAGAGTCTAAGTCTTATATAAGATATATATTATACATTTAATTAATTAGGAAAAATTAAGCAAAGGTATGCCCATTGCGGTATTGATTAATTAAATATCTACTTAGAAATTCAATTATAATTAATAAATACAATTGTATGTCTTTGGCTTCTGAAATGAAAACCCTTGAACAGTACTGGTCTCAATTAGGTTTTAGACCTAACCCTGAACAAGCACAAGCTATTCTATATGAGGGAAGAAGCCCTTTGTTTTTAAGTGCAGCACCTGGGTCAGGCAAAACCCGAGTATTATTGTGGCGCACATTCAATTTATTGGTCAATCGAGGTGTGAAGCCAAGTGAAATCTTATTATGTACCTTTACCAAAAAAGCTGCGCGTGAATTAGTTGAGGGATTAAAGCTACTATTATCTTCATATCAAAAGGTGAGTGGTGAATCCATAGATATCGCCGGGATGTTCGTAGGCACCATCCATTCGAATTGTTATCGTATCCTTGGGAGTAGAGATTTTGATGTTGCCAGAGAGCGCAAAAAGGTGCCCATGGTACTTGATGAGTTTAAGCAATATCTCTATGTACACAACTATACCTTTATGAATACCATGCTTGAGTTTGCTGGGATTAACTCTACGAGCATTGAGACTTTTATTCCCGAAGTAAATGAATATTTAGGGAAGACTAATTCTACTTCGCGGCATAAATTTACCGACAATGTAATCTCATTGTTTAATCGTCTCTCCGAAGAGTTATTTGATACTAGTCTTGATTGCGTCGGCGATGATCTAGATTCACGCTTACTTAGAATGTATCAATATTATGTTAACTCACTCACAGAAAATAGCTACAGTGATTTATCATTAATGCAGAAGGATGCGTTACATAGAGTAGTGAGATTGAAAATCAGCCCTTTTGCTCATGTGATAATTGATGAGTATCAAGACACCAACCATGTGCAAGAGCAATTATTCTTTGCGTTGACTAAAGCCGGTAGCCATATATGTGTGGTCGGTGATGATGATCAGTCCCTATACCGCTTTCGTGGTGCTACCGTTACAAACTTCACCCAATTTGATTTACGATGCCAACATTATTTAGCTATGCGGCCAACTATGATTTCACTGAATACCAATTATCGCTCATTGCCAGAGATTGTAACCACCTATCAGAATTTTATGGAAAGCCAAGATTGGGGAAAGAACTCACTATTTCATATCAAAAAGGAATTACAAGTCCATCGTAAAAATCGCAATTCAGATGCAATCCTAAGTGTTTGTGTAACCGATGAACAAGACTCTAAAGAAGATGCTATAGCCAATCTTGTTTTGTTAATTAAAAAATTAAAATCAGAGGGCAAAGTCAGCGACTACAATCAAATTGCCATTTTATTTACCTATTTACAAGGAAATAAATTTTTATCAGAATTGCGATCAGCATTAGCCGAAAGCGGGCTACCCAGCTATTGCCCACGAGCGAGTTTAATGTTAGAACAAGATGTCAGCAAAGTGATGGTGGGTTTACTCTGCACTATCTATGGGTATGATAAAAAAATCTTTGGTGAATTAAAAACATGGATACCAGCAGTGCTTCAACGGGCGCATGAGGAGATGCGAGAAGACACTGAGTTAAAAAAATATTGCAAGAACTTATCCAAAGAAATTGCACTGCAATGTGTGTGGCTTGAAGAAATAACAGAACGCATAGCTCAATGCGCAATAGATCGCGACCAAAAAATAAGTGAAGAAAATCTTGCCGCATTGCTCAAAGGTGTTAGTGCAAAAAATCAAATCGCAAAATCGTTAAGGCAAAATAAATTAATGGAGCATGGGATGAGCCGTTACCCACTCAGACGAATGCTCTCCTACGCTTCTACTTCTGATTATGGTTTCCTAGATATATTCTATAAACTACTTTCGTTTAGTTATTTTTCAAAACAGCTCAGCATAGATAAAAACTCCAGCAATGAAGATGTAACTGTCATGCACACGCTCTCTGCTATTAGTGATTTTTTAAACACCTTAGTTGAAATGGGTTACGCCAAACAACTTAACTCTGCCCTAGAGTTTGCCAATCTCACCCAATCTAAAGAAGATGAAGACGACGATGACAATCCATCATTTTCTATTTTGCCAAAGTTTTACCATAAAGGATTTTCAAGTTATTTGCGGGCAATGTATTTACAGGAAATAAAAGAGCACGAAGACTCTGATGACCCATTCCCCAAAGGCAGAGTCCCCATTATCACCATTCATCAATCAAAAGGATTGGAGTTTCCCGTAGTTATTCTTGGCAATTTATACAAAAAGAAAAATGAGGTTAATGTGCTTGAATCATTTATAAGGAAAGTAATCCCCCGTTACAGTACTATGCCACCAGAACAGCTAGAACCGATTGCTAAGCTTACCCTGTATGATACTGCAAGATTATTTTATGTCGCGATGAGTAGAGCAAAAAATACGCTGATTATGTTGCGATTTAAAAAACAAAATCGCATTGATTCACTTAAAACAATTACTGACAGTTTAAATAGTATTTCCTTATCAGAAGTATATCAATGTGTTCATGAAGAAAAAAAACAAACAGTTAGTTTGGGAAAGAGTTATAGTCTCAGTGCTGATATTAATTCTTATCAACAATGCCCAAGGAAGTATATGTTTTACCGAATGTTTGGATTTACTCCATCTCGAGAAATTGGCCCACAGTATGGTGCTCTGGTGTTTAAAACAATTAATGATATGCACAACTATGAGCTCTTGCAAAAACAAAACAAATCATCATGAGTGAAAGTGTAATATCAAAGCATCATCTCGCAAAAATACGGGAGTACTTTGATAATAATGTCAATGAAATTAAATCACAAGGTAGCCACACACTCAATAACCATGTTATTACTAATGCGTATATTGAAGTAGTTGCTTACTGGCTGAAACATGAGCAAATGAAAAATAGTATCATTGCCAGCGAAGAAAAAATTCAAGAGAATAATATTAATACCACCAAAGGAAGAGTATGCTCACTTCAAGGTGTAGTTGATATCATGCAATATGATGATGTAGAAATGAGTGCCGCTTTATTTGAAATTAAAACACAACCCAAAGAATATCTCACCGATATAGCAATTCAATGTGAAAAACAACTTTCTCTCTGCAAAGAAATTTGGAGCAAGAATATTAATAATAAGGACAAAAGCATAACCAACACCTATGTTATTTCTACTTCCGTACCTAGACATATTAAGCAAGAAATAAAAAAATTGTACCTAACTCCTGAGTCTTCATCAAGTGTAATCCAATCTAACGCCACATTAGACTCTTTTATTCGTGATTGGGACCCTATTCTCCAGATTAATACCAATGCTAAACTTGCGCGAGAGACAATCGCTGACTGCAAAGAAATAGTTGACCAAATAGAAGACTACAAATTTAATCCACCACCACCCAGCGTATTGAAAAAAGTAATGCCAGTTTCTAAAAGACCATTTGGATCTGAAGTGTGTCGCCATTGTGATGTGCGCTTTTCCTGCGAATCGTACAAAGCTTTCGTTTCATCAACTAATCCCAAAGAGATAAAAGATAAAATCTTATCAGATGATACAGATACTGAATTTGATATTGAAATGTATTTATAACTTAAAATAAAGTAAAGGTCAATTACCAAATTAAAAGGCACGATTACCTTTGAAGATATCATTGCTCTCAAGAGCACTTGCGAAATAAAATTAGCATCGCTAGGAAAATCTGCCCGATTAGGCAATAAGCTGCTTAAATATTTATTTAAGCGAAATCGTAGTTTTATATTTAGAAAATATATTACATTATTTTGATAGAGCAGTAGTTGACCAGCCATTGCGCCATTGGTTGAATGGCAACGCTACCTACTTTGTAGGGGTGATTAATTTGTTCAACCAGCTGTATAGTTTCTGCGTTGCCACATCGTTTAGCTATATTGATTAGACTTTTGCTTGGTTTGCCGTCGCTTTGTTTGCATTCTATGAGTAGGGTAGGTGTGTTATGGTTGCTAATTACGAAATCTACTTCTGCATCATCTTTTGTTCTTATGTAATGAAGTGCATAGCTTCCCTTACCTAAGTCATTTTGTAGCTGTACCCATTGGTGGAGTTCTATTGCGACAATGTTTTCAAGCGTTACGCCTCTTGATCTTTTTACTTGCGAGACATCGTAAAAATAATATTTTGGTTGTAGTTTGTTTGCATGTGCTATGTTTTTGTGCCAAGGGGTAATTTTAAAAAGTAAAAACACTGCTTCAAACAGTGTTAGGTATTTCTGTACGAGATGATGGCTAAGTCCAATATCTCTAGCGAGGGCTGTGATTGATAGGGGAGATCCAACTTTGCTCCTAAGTTCCTCATAGAGCACATCAATACTACTAATACTTCTAATAGAGTCTAGTTCTAATAGATCGTTCCTAATAATGTCTCGTGCGTATTGGTTGTGCCATTGTTGTGCAGTAGCGTCATTAGTTGCTAGACATGGTTCTGGAAAGCCACCTCGCCGCAAGAGATGTTCTAGTGATTGCTGTGCGTCCCAACTATATTCCTGCTGTAGTTCAGCTATTGTTACAGGATATAAATGATGCTGTAGATATCTGCCTGCTAGTGAATCGCCGCTCCTTCGCAATAGATTTAATTTCATACTCCCAGTAACGAGTAACTTCATCTTTGGTTTTTTACTATCAATCACTCCTTTTAGCCATGTCTTCCACTGCTTCATCTTCTGTATTTCATCTAGGATAAGCACAGAGGAATAGGAATCCCATGCTTGCTTTAGAATTATTTTCCTGTCTTCAGCAACATCATAGTTAAAATACTGGTAACCATTAGCTTGACTTGCAATCATCTTGGCTAGGGTGGTTTTGCCAGCTTGCCTAGCCCCAACCAGTATTACTGGCTTTGCATTGATTGAATTGCTGATAACTGAATCAAGATCCCTTTTCATCCTATAATTATAAGATATATTTGATATATATAGCTATATTTATCAAATATTGCAAGTTGGATATATCAACTTCTTTCAATTTGTAAGAAGTTCGTTTCCAGCAATAGCCTTGCTCTGCTAATCGGGTTGCACCTCCACCCCTATTTAAATCATGGCATAAGTAAAACAACTCCGCCTTTGACATAAGTACTATATATAACATCGTGCGAGCCATCTGCAAAGGCGTAATCTTTAGTTATCTAGTATGTAAAAAAATCAGAATTTCCCTCATCGTTTTATATTTTTATAATAATAAGATATGCATAAAACTAATTGATTATAATAAAATGGAGATGCCATGGAAAATGTAATTACTTTGATTAAAGATTTGTCACAGTTTAATATAGCAGTATTGATACTGTTTGTTTATTGTATGCATAGATTTAATTTAATGGGAGTCTGCCAAGCATCACTTGACCAAAAGATGGACGATAAGTTTAAAGTTGTGGATGAAAAGTTTAAGAATGTGGATGAAAAGTTTAAGAATGTGGATGATAAGTTTGCTGAATTGATTTTTCAAATTAAAGAATTAGTTCAAGAAAGTAAAGAATTAAGAAAAGAATTTAAAAATGATATTTCCGAATTAAGAAAAGAATTTAAAAATGAAATTACAGAATTAAGAGCTGAAATGGCCAAGGGGTTTAAAGAAGTTGCTAATGATATTCATGTGGTTAGGTTAGATATTACTCGGATATCAGAAAAGCAAGATTCTTTGCACGCTAGAGTGTTGTTGCTCGAAGGTGCGCAAAGTTAATAAAAGAATTACTCGGCTTCTCTTGTCCTCTAGAACTACAAAGATTTATTGATTAGGATTTTACTTTTCTAAGGGATCAAACTATAGATACTTCTGCGAATCACAAGTAAAGTTTGTAGATTGGCCTGATATCTCATCAGGCATTTGGCACAGTTTTACTGGATATGGTCAAAATTAATAATTGTACAGCTGATAATTTATTTTGAGTTTGCTGATAATTTCTTTAGTAATCTTGGGCACTAATATTCCAAATACTGGAATTGGTGTATCTAAATAAGGGTGTTCGTAATAACTCGAAACTAGGTAGTTGGATTGGTTGGAGCCTAAAACTCCTAGGGTTGTATAGGCAATAACTAAAGAATTTTCAAGATCATAATTTATAAAATACTCTCTAACAGTATATGAAACATGCAAGTACAGTGTCTCGCTCTCATATTTTTCTGGTTTACTCGTTAAATAGATTGGCACTGAAAATCCGTATCCCACAAGGTCTTTAGATAGTGATTTTTGTAATTGTTTATTCATCTCATTTGCTAAGTCTTGCATATTGTATTTTGTACGCGCTATAGCTCTTTTATTAATCTGTTCAAAGGCCTTTCCTTCTAAGAGTAATTCTCCAGTTTCAGCATCTCTTAATTCTTTATCTACACAATCTTTACATTCCAAGATAATTGCAATTTTCAAATTTGATTTTATGGATTTAGCTGATTCCTGCACTGCTTTTAATAATTCGAGCTTTTTAGCTTCAAATTCTTTTTCTTTCCCAATTGTATTATCAAGCTTAAATATTTCAATGGCACTTTTAATGTCATCGTAGCTAATTGTACCTAATCGTACAAAATCTGCATAGCAGGTTAGCCCACTCGCTACACAAGAGGCTGGGTTTTCTTGATAGCGTTTCATACGATCATAAGTGCCTAAGGTAAAATCTTTTATAGATTTGCTCACGACAGCACTATCCATATTACCCTTAATTATTACCTCTCTATCATTTTTAGCCAATGACATTTTCGCAATTTCTACCGTACTATGTCTTTCAGCCAATAATCTAATCAAATCTTTGTTAATACCTCTAGCAAAAGCACTTTTATAGTTACTCGCTAATTGATCAACTACTTCTTGTATGAACCAAGCATTATTTATTTCAAGATCAGGATACCGCCTCATAGAAATTTTA
Source organism: Candidatus Methylacidiphilales bacterium (assembly GCA_030054035.1). Classification (NCBI taxonomy): domain Bacteria; kingdom Pseudomonadati; phylum Verrucomicrobiota; class Methylacidiphilae; order Methylacidiphilales; species Methylacidiphilales bacterium. Next base: position 65,182 of record JASGCS010000008.1, on the reverse strand, counting down.
GTCCAATAATTAATTGCATAGACTTTTTCTCCCTTAACGGAAGAATCTACTTTTTTCTTCCAATCAGAATTTTCACCATCGATATGATTTACATTAAGATTAATATAGTCTATGGCAGCCGTATTCAATGCGCTACTTAAAAGTAACCCTATCAAAATCAACTTCATTGCTGGTAGTGTGTTATTGTTTGAGCGGTGATAATTATTATAATTATTATAATTATTTTCCTGTTGCATGAGATTAATAACTATACAATAAGAAATTATTGTTGAGATTCTCAATAATAACTCTAGTAGATTTAGGTACTATACTTACAAATGCTGGGATTGGTGTTTCAAAATAGGATTTAGTAAAATAATCCGTAACCAAGAAGTTGGATTGTTTGGAGCCTAAAACCCCTAAGGTAGTAAAGGAAATATATAATTTATTATCATACGCCCCACTTCCAAACATCTCAATAATTGTATAATTAACATATATGTATAGTGTCTGACTATCATAGGTATCAGGAGTGCTAGTTAAAAACAGCGGGGTTGTATATCCGTTTGCAACAAAGTCATTAGTAAGTGATTTTTGTAATTGATCGTTAAATTCTTTTATTACGTCCTGCATGCCGTATTTTGTGCGTGCTTCAATTCTTCTCCTGCGCGATTCATCGGCAGCAATTTCATTAATTAGACTAAATTGTAAAGGCTTTATTTCTTTGTCAAAACAACCTTTACATTCAAGGATAACTGCAATTTTCAAGTTTGATTTTATGGATTTGACTGTCTCTTGCAATGATTTTATTAATTCTAACTTTTTAGCCTTAAATTCTTTTTCTTTCTCAATAGTATTTTCAAGTTTGAATACTTTTATAACACTTTCAATATCATCGTAGTTAATAGTACCGAATCTTGCATAATCTGCATAGCAGGTTAGCCCACTAGCCACACAAGAGGCTGGGTTTTCTTGATAGCGTTTCATACGATCATAAATGCCTACTGTAAAATCTTTGATTGAATTGGTCAAGGCTGAGCTGTCTAAAGTACCTTTCATAATCAATACAGTACCATTTTCTAATGTTCTAGCGACTTCAACCGTAGTTTGTCTTTCAGCTAGTAACCTTATTAAATCTTTGTCAATACCACGAGCAAAATCTTTTCTATACTTACTCGCTAATTGATCAATTACTGATTGAGTGAGTCTAGTGAATCTAATGTAATCTAAATCAAATTTAGGATTATTCAGAGCGCTTTCTGTCCAGTAATTATTTGCATAGATAATTGAATCATTAACAGTAGATTCTTCTTTTTTTCTCCACTCAGGACTCTCACCATCTATAAGATTTACATTAAGATTAATATAGTCGATGGCAATTGCATTGAATGCATTGCTTAAAAGAAGCCCAAGTAAAAAAAATTTAAAAGCTGGTAGTGGATTAAGGTTTGATATGTTTTTCATACTTGTATTCTAGCATTAAATTTATATATTGTGCTTTTTTTTATGACAGCCTCTGAACTAGCCCATCGTCTGTACCAATTCTTAAATGAAATTCTTGCTAACCTACAGCACTCAAGAATTGCATGGGTGATTGATACTTAAGTGCGCTATGTGGTCGTTCTTCGTTGAAATACTTCTGGTATTTATTAATCTTCTCACTAACATCTTGAATATTTGTGAAGTACGCTTTATTTAAAAGTTCGTTTCTAAACTTACCATTGAAACTTTCAAGAGTCGTTATTTAGTAGGTAAAAAAATCTGAATTTCCCTCATCGTTTTATATTTTTATAATAATAAGATATGCATAAAACTAAATGATTATAATAAAATGGAGATGCCATGGAAAATGTAATTACTTTGATTAAAGATTTGTCACAGTTTAATATAGCAGTATTGATACTGTTTGTTTATTGTATGCATAGATTTAATTTAATGGGAGTCTGCCAAGCATCACTTGACCAAAAGATGGACGATAAGTTTAAACTTGTGGATGAAAAGTTTAAGAATGTGGATGATAAATTTAAGAATGTGGATGATAAGTTTAAGAATGTAGATGATAAGTTTGCTGAATTGATTTTTCAAATTAAAGAATTAGTTCAAGAAAGTAAAGAATTAAGAAAAGAATTTAAAAATGAAATTACCGAATTAAGAGCTGAAATGGCCAAGGGGTTTAAAGAAGTTGCTAATGATATTCATGTGGTTAGGTTAGATATTACTCGGATATCAGAAAAGCAAGATTCTTTGCACGCTAGAGTGTTGTTGCTCGAAGGTGCGCAAAGTTAATAAAAGAATTACTTGGCTTCTCTTGTCCTCTAGAAATACAAAGATTTATTGATTAGGTTTTTACTTTTCTAAGGGATCAAACTATAAATATCTTCTTTCTTCCCCTGTATCAGGGTTTTCAAGATTAGTAATGCATCTACTACATATAGTATTGTGTGAGCCATCTGCAAAGGTATAATCTGTGCAAGACTCTTCATAATGCCAACATCGTTCGCATTTGGTGTGTGGGCACTTGGTGACCTGAAGTTCAATCTCACTGATATTTTTTTTAGTGCTATCAATTGATAGTGCGACTTTAGAGCAGATGAAAAGATGCCTCAATTCATCGCCGAGTGGTGTGAGAAGATCATAGGTGTTCTGATCGCAAATAATTTGCACTTCACTTTCTAAAGAAGAGCCGATAGTGCCTTCTTTTCTGTGTGGCTCCATTTTAGTCTCGTAGGTATTTTTAAGCAATATTAAATAATTGAAATAAATAAATATATAATCAAATACAGAAAGTTTTCCAGGATGAACATTCTGAAGCATATGAGTAAATGTCATAATCATACCTGGTTTGATCCATCCACTTTGTTGAAATTTATTTTGAATATCTATTTGCGTTAAAAATAAATCTAATTTATTCTCATTTGGTATGCTGTAATTGAAGCCACCTATTTCATAGCGATAGAAATGTTTTATTTCTTTGGTAGTGAATGGAAATATTGGAGATAAAAGTTCTATTAAAGTAGTAAGAGCAATATCCATAGCAGTTTGGGCAGACTTTCTTGGTCGGCCATTTTTTGCTCCAGTGTACATTCTGTCTTTGTTTAGATCAAGGTAATAGTTACTTAATGTAACGGTACAGAAATTTATAATCTCATGTACAGCATTACTGAAATCATAAGCTGCGCTGAGTTCTAAGAATTTATTTTTCAATAAAATAATCTGAAGTACAACCCACTGGTCAATGAGCAACAGCTCTTCAAATGGCAGGGTATCTGTTTTAGGATTGAAGTCATTGAGATTGCTATGTAGGTAGCGTAGGGTGTTTCTGATTTTTCTATAGGCATCTGCATGTTGCTGAAGGATGGTGTCTGAAATTTTTATTTCATTGGTGGTGTCGCTGCTGGCGACCCAGAGCCTTAGGATATCTGCGCCTAGTGTTTTTAGGATGGTTTGTGGTGCTATGACATTGCCGAGTGATTTGGACATTTTATGTCCCTTTTCATCAACGACAAATCCATGGGTGAGGACATGATCATAGGGTGCGCCATAGCCATGCATGGCAACTGAGGTGAGCAGTGATGATTGAAACCATCCACGATGTTGGTCTGAGCCCTCTAGGTAGAGAATTGTCTCAGTTGGTGTTTGATGGTTTCCCTGATTGCTGTCTTGTTTCGGGCGATTATGTTTTCTATCATTCAGCACCGAATGGTGCGTTACGCCAGAATCAAACCAGACATCCATCGTGTCAGAGGCGATGGTGAGTGCGTCATTTTTATTTTCATTTTTAAGTAGTGATAGAAGTTCTGGGAGGTTGCTATGCCATGCCTCTATGCCTCCTTCACTAATTGTTTTAATTGCTAAATTGAATATTTTTGTTTGCAGGCTATTGTCGCTTGTATCGTTAAATGATTCATGAGGTTCGCCTGTTTCTTTATAGACGACTATGGGTATGGGTGTGCCCCAGATTCTTTGACGGGAGACGCACCACTCTGTTCGCCCAGCTACCATTTTGGAAATTCTCTCTTGCCCCCAATTTGGAAACCACTGAGATTCTTTAATGGCATCTTGTGCTGCTTTTTGGTCTATGGAGATAAACCATTGTGGCGTTGCTCTAAATATCACAGGTGATTTATGTCTCCAGCAATGGGGATAGCTATGTTGGTAGGTTTCATGGTGTATGAGATTACCTTGTGATTGAAGGGTGTCTAAGATGATTTGATTAGCTTTGGCGTAGAACTGATTATCCCATGCATTGGTGTTGGATGGGTCAGGGGTGAAGACGCCTTGCTCATTGATGCTGGTAGTATTGGGAAGGTTATATTTAATTCCAATGTAGTAGTCATCTAGGCCATGCGCAGGTGCAATATGGACTGCCCCTGTACCTGTGTCAAGTGCAACAAAGTCTCCTTGCACTACTGGTACGATTTTATTTTTTATAAAAGGGTGGTGTAGGGTGAGCGAGAGTTGATTGCCGAGATACATGTTGGTAAGGATGGTGGCGGTGCAATGTTCATGGGTTTTTGTGATGGTGTGAATAAAGTTCTCTGCTAATGATTTAGCGATAAGGTAGTTGGTGATGGAGCTTTGATGCTTGAGGTTGGTGATCTGAATTAATTGATACTCTGCGGTAGGGTTAAGGCACACTGCTTGATTGGCAGGGAGTGTCCAAGGAGTTGTCGTCCATATTACTAATGCTGTGTTCTGTGGAATGGTAGCATGGTTAGTTGGTTGCGCTGCGATTGGGAATGAGACATATAGGGAATGTGAGCTGTGGTCGTTATATTCAACTTCTGCTTCTGCGAGAGCGGATTTGCAGTCTATGCACCAATGTACTGGTTTAGCACCGCGCACTAATTTTTTATTTTTCCAAATTGTTTTGAGTGCTTCTACGGTCTTGGCTTCTGTTTCAAATGCCATAGTTTTGTAGGGGCGTTGCCAATCTGCCAGCACCCCCAATCGTTTGAAGTCCTGCATTTGTTTGGTAATTTGTTCTTCAGCATACTCGCGACATTTTTTTCTAAATTCATCGTTGCTTAATTTGCCTTTGCCATATTTTTTTTCTACGGCAAGTTCTATTGGTAGCCCATGGCAATCCCATCCTGGACGATACTCTATCTTTTTACCGAGGAGTAGCTGGCTTCTGACAATTATATCTTTTAGTATTTTATTTACTGCATGACCGATATGAATGTCTCCATTAGCGTAGGGAGGGCCATCATGGAGAATAAAGGTATCTTTTTTGTCTTTGGTGTTTTCTTCGATAGTGTCATAGATATTTTCTATTTCCCATTGCTTAAGCATCTCAGGCTCTTTAGTGGCTAGATTTGCCTTCATAGGAAAGTCAGTCTGCGGAAGATGTACTGTATCTTTTAGGTGCTTGGGTCTATTATTATGATCTGGGTTATTCACTGGAGTATTTTATTGAAGCTACTGGTTGCTAATAATGTCTTTATTTTACAGGTTAGCGCTACTAGTTGCTCTGAATTGTAATCGTGGTGTGACTAGAAATTTAAATGATTGACACTATAATAATGGTATGTGGTTGTTTCAATTAGTAAAATATCGAAATCTTTGTTTAGTAGTATCATTCATATCCCTTTTCCAAGTGCCTTTTTCTGCTTTAGGAGCTGACGAAGAAGTTGAAATTATAGGTAGGGTCATTGACAATGGAAGTAGTGCAACAACTTTTTCAATAGAAGAAGCTAGCCAAGTGCCAGGTGGAAGAGGAGACATTCTCAGCGCTATTCAAATCATATCTGGTGTTTCTCCGCCACAGGCCAATAGTTTTGGTCCTGATCAAGGGTATTACATTCGTGGTTCAAATCTAGTCGATAATCAATATATTGTAGATTGGTTGCCAGTAGGTTATATATTTCATTTTGGTGGTTCACAATCATATTCTGTAGTGAACTCATCTCTGATTGAAGGTTTTGATGTAATCCTTGGCGGGTTTAGTAGTAAGTATGCCAATGCAGTAGGCGGGGTAATTGATGTGCGCTTGCGCAATCCTCGAGAAGATACATTTCATCATGAGTATAGATTTGGTACTGAGATTGGTTTTTTATTAGAGGGGCCATTAAGTGAGACTGAGAGTTTTTGGTTTGCTGCGCGCCGAAGCTATCTAGATTTCTTTTTGAAAAATCTAAAATTGAATACTGGGGTTACCTTCACTCAATTCCCAAAATTTTATGATATCCAAGCCAGACTTCATTCTAAAACTGAAAATGGTTTTGTTGATTTTACCGTAATCAAAAGTGATGACACCACGGGAATTTTATTTGAGAAAACCGATGACCCAACATTTTTAGGCGCTGCAAATTTTAGTAGAGGCTTTACCGTTGCCGGTGTTCGTTGGATAGAAAATGTCGGTGGCTGGTATCAATCTTCCCAATATGTTAATTTGTATGAAAATACTAGTTTTATTACATTAGGCACGCAGACTGCGGGAGCGAACGATCCAGAGCCAGGAAAACCTTATGGCATAGATACAAAATTGAAAGGGGTTGAAGTGCTGAGTCGACATGAGTTTTATTTAAATGAAAAAAATCAGTTTTTTATTGGAGTTGATACTAGGAAAGTATTTGCTTTTGCGGATGGGTATATTACTGCTCCTCCTTCAAATGATACTGGCTCTCAATTTCCAGGATTAATTAAAACCCAAAAAACTTCAGCCAACGAAAGAGACGATTTTTTATCCATAGAGCCCTACTGGACCTATACCTACACAGATCCTGCAGTGCTGGTTAGCATCGGCACGCGAGGTATTAATGTTGCATTAAGCAATAATGTCGCAAAAGGAAAAAAATATTATTATTCAGGTTTTTCTGATAGGTATAGACTGGAGTTTCCCTTCCCAGATGTAAATGCTAAAGCATATATTCTCTACGGCACCTATGTGCAGTTGCAAGATGATATTTATTTAACGGAAACTTTTGGTCAGCCAGGCGTGATTGATTTGATAAAAACACAACATCAGATATTGGGGTTCTCAGGTACTAATCAAGATGGGCTGTTCTGGAAAGTAGAATTATGGAATAAGCCAACCGAACGGTTAGGCATCCAACCAGTACCGGGGTGTATTAAATGTGTAGTGGGTACTGCGATTGGAAAAGCTAGTGGCATAGATGTTGAGTTTAGAAAAACCTATTCCAGAGATAGTTCTCTGTATGTGGCACTATCGCGCAGTAGTGGGAAAAGAAAAAATAGTAACAGTGAAGCTAGTTATCCATATTCAGGAGATCAACCTAATTCTTTTAATCTAGCATTTGGCGATGTGATATCCAGTGATAGCAATTGGACTTGGGGGATAAGATCAATTCTTCATGATGGGCAGCCGTTCACTAGAGTCATAGGCCGAAGCGAAAAACAGACTATTCAAGTTGCGGGCAAAGATGTTGATTATTACCTTCCTGTTTACGAAGGATACAAGGAGAGCAGGCTACCGTTATTTTTTCAATTTGATTTTGGTTTTACTTACAAGGAGCGAGATTCTAACTGGAGTTATAAAATTGAATTAGTTAGCGCCTCGGATTTAATTAGGCCGAATACTTCAGGCTATGATTATGGCGACAATTATGTTAACTACAATAATCCTAAAGAACAAACCAGCGGTAATTTTTTCCCTACATTTATTATTGAAGGAAAGTTTTAGTTATTTCCATGTGCGCACCAATGCGCAATCATGTGCAATCGCAGATATTAATGCTTCTCTAGTATGGTAGCGCTCTTGGTCTCTAATCTTGTCTAGCATTTCAATGTGTACCCATTCCCCATAGAGACTCCCAGAATAATCTAAAAGATGAGCCTCAATTACTTTTCCGACAGCATGGGCAATCGTCGGCCTGGTCCCAATACTTAAAGCGCAGAGATGAGCAGTTCTAATATTATTTTTGTTGCGATGCATTTTGGCAATGTATACTCCCATCGGCCATGATTGAAGGTTGGTACTATATATATTTGCAGTGGGAAAGCCAAGCGATGCCCCTATGCCTAATCCACGCACTATCCTGCCATACCCACTCAGTGGCGAACCTAGCAGTCTAGTTGCTTCAGTAATCCTTCCCATATTGATCAGCGTTCTAATATTTGTGCTACTGATCCTTTGATTGCTGTCACAGGTATCAGGAAATACTATAGTTTTGAATTTAGTTTGCTGTTGTAGTGTGGCGATAGTGCCGAGTCTTTTATGACCAAAATGAAAATCTTTTCCAACAAGTATGGTATCAATTGCTAATCTTTCTACTAATATGTTGCTAATAAAGTTTTCTGCAGACATGGAAATAAAAGAATGTTTTGGCGATGCCACTGCCAAAAAATCTACCCCCATAGTTTTTAATACTTCAAATTTTCTTCTCAGCCCTCCAAGATTTAATTGCCCGCTCATAAGATTGTTGGGATTGTTGGGATTTACCTCAATTAATTTAGTTTTAGCAAAATGTTGTTGAATACTTGGTTCAAATGTTAATACTAAACTCACTTTATTTTGCTCTGCAGCAATTTGGAGTAAAACACGGATTAAGGATTGATGCCCGAGGTGTATGCCATCGTAATTTCCAATCGTGATAATGGCGTTTTGAAAAGACGTATGACTATTGTTTTTCTGTAATGAGCAAACGAACATTGATACCTACTAAGGTAATTGTAACAAAAAATACCACTGTACCAATGGTAATCATGGTAGTGAGCTGAATAAGTCTGAACAGAAATGTACCATCTGCGATAACAATATATTCTTTTGCAATCAAAAGAATTGTTGCCATTGCAATACAAGCGATTGTCAGCTTAGGCACAATGTCCCAACCATCAGAATGGGTTTTGTAATACTCTTTAAAATTATCAAGCAACCATTGTCGTAATAAAAAACAATTAACTAAGGCGCTTGCGCTTGTCGCGAGTGCTAAGAGAACATGAAGCCATTGGGGTTTGTTTTCTCCTGATAACAGCACCCAAGTCAATAACACTCCTATTGATAGAGCTAGGTGCATACCGAGTGATAATAATCCAGCCATCATTGGTTTTTTGCTATCTTGTAATGCAAACCAAGCTGAAGAGTATACTTTAATCAACATCAGTGCCGGTAGTCCAACCACATATCCAATCAAACTATATGCAGTTAGCTTGACATCTAAACTGGTAAATGCCCCATATTGAAAAAATGTTTGAATAATAGGCGTCGCCAAAATTGTTAAGCCTACCAAGGATGGTAGTGAGACAAAAAGTACTAATCGTACTCCCCAAGCAATCGTTTTGTGAAATTCATTGGTGTCTTGAACAGCATAGGATCTGGCTAGCGCAGGTAGGAGCACACTCCCTATTGCAATGGCAAAAATACCAAGTGGTACTTCCATAAGCCGATCCCCGTAGTATAACCAAGTTATGCTTCCCACTACTAACATTGATGCGATAATGGTATCAACAAGAGCGTTAATTTGAAACGCACTGGAAGCAACCATAGAAGGGAGCATCAATCGTATTACTTCTTTTGCATGGCGTAAAGATTTGTTAAGCGTTGGAATCCACGGATGCCCATGTTTAGAAATAGCGATTCTGAGCATGACCCATTGCAGCAACCCTGAAAGAGAAACTGCAATTGAGGATAGGTATAAAATATGCAAAGAAATTAATTGCATATATTGACCAATTAAAATAGCTCCAATAATACAAATATTAAATAATGTTGGGGCGATTGCTCCATAGACAAACCTGTTATGCGTGTTGAGAATCCCAACCAGCATGGCTGAAAGCGATATGAAGAATAAATAAGGCATGGTACATCTAAGCATTATCGTAGCGGCTTCTGCCTGCTCTACATTGTCAGAAAAACCAGGTGCAAAAATGGTAATGACTATAGGAGCAAACACGATAAACAAAGTACAAATGCTTAATAAGGTACATGATAAAACCACTGATACTTCTGAGACGAGCAAGTTGCTTGATTGTTGGTCGGTAGCAATAGTTTTAGCGTACACCGGGATAAAGGCATTGCTAAATACCCCTTCACCTAACGTGCGTCTAAAGAAATTAGGAATTCGCAAAGCGACAAAAAAAGCATCTACAAAGGCGCTGGCACCAAATACTTTTGCCATGAGCATATCCCGAAACAGTCCGGTGGCTTTAGATAATAAAGTGCACCCCCCAACTATTGCACCTGATGCAAATAATTGTTTACCTGTTCGCGGTTTTGCGATGCTCATGTAGAATGATTTTGAAGAAAATCTTGATAGGCGATTGAAACACCCGTTTCCAGCGGGGTCTTTGCACTCCAGCCAAGGGATTTTAATCTGGAAACATCAAGTAGTTTCTGTGGCGTGCCGTCTGGTTTACTGGTATCAAAAGTGAACGTTACATTTGTTTGTAGTATTTGAGCAATGGTTTGGGCAAGCTCTAGGATAGTACCGTCTCTGCCAACTCCTACATTTAACATATCAAAGCTAGTAAAAGTTGGCTCATCTAATTGTAATAAATGGCACACCGCATCGCCGAGGTCATCACTAAAAAGAAACTCTCTGCGTGGTTTACCAGTTCCCCAAAGAGTAACCGTTGGTTGATTGGAAATTTTTGCCTGATGTATTTTCTTAATCAGTGCGGCAAAGACATGACTGTGGTTTGTATCGTACGAATCACCTATTCCATAGAGGTTGGTCGGCATAAGAGTAATGTAACTTCGATTATGTTGCTTTCGCAGTGAATTAATTAATTCAACCCCAGCAAGTTTAGCAATGGCATAGGCATGGTTGGTTTCTTCTAAAGTACCAGTTAGTAAGTATTCTTCGCGAATTGGTTGAGATGCTAATTTAGGATAAATACAACTTGAAGCTAAAAAAATAAAACGCTGAACATTGTATTTATGAGCTGAGCTAATCACATTATTTTGAATAGATAAATTTTGATAACAAAAATCATACGGGTAAGTGCTGTTTGCTAAGATTCCTCCAACTTTAGCTGCGCATAGAATTACCACTTGAGGTTGGTATGCTTTGAAAAAGTTGTCGGTAGCAACTTGATCTAATAATTCAAGATCCTGATGGTTTTTAGTAATAATATTCTGGTAGCCTGAAGCGCGCAATGCACGAGCAATGGCTGAACCTGCCAACCCCAGGTGGCCAGCAAGGTAAATTCTTGTTTGCTTATCCATGGCAAATCTTAAGTGGATAGTAACTTTTCTTGTTTGGCAAGAGCCAAATCATGTTTAGTCATTTCTTGAACTAGCGCTTCAACGGTGATTTTAGGTTTCCAACCTAATTCTCTATGAGCTTTTGAAGCATCCCCTAACAAGTACTCCACTTCTGTTGGTCGGTAATACCTAGGGTGCACTTCAATAATGACATTGCCTTTTTCATCTATGCCTTTTTCATTGGCATCTTTACCAGTCCAAGTTAACTTCATTCCAAGCAAAAGCGCAACTTTTGTTGCAAACTCCCGTACTGATAATTGTTGCCCACTAGCAATAACATAATCTTTCGGTGTGTCTTGTTGAAGCATTAACCATTGAGCTTCTACATAATCTTTGGCATGTCCCCAATCTCTTTTGGAATTAAGGTTTCCAAGTCGGAGAGTTTTTTGTAATCCACAATATATCCGAGTGAGTCCTCTTGTGATTTTTCTAGTGACAAATGTCTCACCACGAATGGGAGATTCATGATTAAATAAAATTCCATTACAAGCAAAGATCTGATATGCTTCCCTGTAATTAACTGTGATCCAGTAGGCATACAGTTTAGCTACCCCGTAAGGACTTCTTGGATAAAAAGGAGTTTCTTCGTTGAAAATTTTCCCTTGCGACATGCCGTAGAGCTCGGAAGTTGAGGCCTGGTAAAATTTTGATGTATGTCCTAACTTTAGAATTCTTATTGCCTCCAACATTCGTAGCGTACCTAAGGCGTCTGAGTTGGCGGTATATTCTGGCTCTTCAAAACTAACCGCAACATGACTCTGGGCCGCTAAATTGTAAATCTCATCTGGTTGAGATCGTTCCATAATTGAAATAAGCGAACTGGAATCGGTCATATCGCCATGATGTAAATGAAAATTTAATTCACCATGTTCTGCTCGTGCTAAGAGATGGTCTATTCTTGCAGTGTTAAAAAGTGAAGTGCGGCGCTTGATTCCATGGACAGTGTAGCCTTTATCAAGTAGAAATTGAGCAAGGTATGCTCCATCTTGTCCAGTTATACCAGTTATCAGTGCGCATTTGCTCATATCCCCTTATTTTACATAAATAAGTTAAAACTTTATTAGAGCACCAACAATGTATCCTTCCACTTCGTTGAAGGCTTGCGCACCTTTAAATGTTGCGCTAAAGGTACGATACCCATAGTAAATATTTAATTTGTAATCTTTTAAGTATTGTCCAAACATAACACCAATTGAATTACCTTGTAAATATTTCTTTTTACTGTCTATCGGATCAGTGAATTGTACATCTGCAACTTGAGCATAGTCAATATTAAATGTATGGACATCTTCAGTAAATGTAACTTTCAAATATTGAAAGTTAACAGTTTTGCGATCTAAATAATTTTGATGTGAATTAGAGTACATTATCCCAAATCCACTATCTCCTCCAGAAATACTAAAGTGGGTAATCCCATTTCTTTTATTCTTTAATTTATTTGGATTCTGTACGGTGTAGCCTACTGTGGTTAATAGATTGGTGAGTTTTGCTGTAAGTTTGATTTCTGTTATGGAAGACGACGCGCCAGTATCTTCACTGGAATTGGTGCAGTCTAATCTAGTATTACTACAATTACTAGAAGGTGAATAGCTGACGGTAAAAATAACATCGTCAGTGCCACTGTCATATCTAATTCTTGCATATCGGCTAGAGTCAAAGTTATTAAAAATCTCACCTACAGTTGGCCCGCGTTTATCAATGTTTCCATCTACATAAAGTTTTGAGTCAAAGAATATATTTCTTTCACCCCAAGATTCAATGAATTTAGAGGTAACTATATCTTTAGTTCCAGTAATATCGCTTTCGTCAGCGCCATCGTTAGCTAAGGAGCCTTGGCCGATAGTTACTATACCAAACTCACCTCCAATGGTTACTTCAAGAGTTCTAATATTTATTAATCCGTCACCGTCTTTTGCAGTAGAAGTGGTTCCTCCGTTATAGGCAGCATAGTTATCTCCTTTTAGAAAGGTTACATCTCTAAGGCTAATGGTTTGCAATCCCGCTTCAATTTGAAAGCCTACCGCAAGTGAATTGATATTGCCTAAAGCACCTTTATAGCCAATACGAGTAGAGTATGCATGGTTGTTACCAACAGCTTCAACTTTATGTTTGCCGTTTTCAATGGAGAGATATGCTTGATTGATTGCCCCGTAAATTGTACCAGCATTATCTTCGGCCTGGCTAACTCCAACAAAACTCAGAAGTAGTAACATTGCAATTCTATTTTTTATTTTATTCATTATATTTTTTCCTTTTTTTAGTCTTTTAGTTCTGGCATATTCTATTTTACTTTCTCAAAGTTAAACCGTTTCATAAGTAATAATGTAGTTTCACAACCTACCCATTCATGGGGTAGTTTAACTGTCTCAGCCCTTCATAAACAGCGATGGCAACTGCATTAGATAAGTTTAGACTTCGTGAAGGTTTGAGTACAGGTATTTTTACTAATGTCTGAGAAAATTGTTTTAGTAGGAGATCTGGCAGCCCCTTGGTTTCAGAGCCGAAGAGGAAAGCGTCCCCGTGCTTAAATGAGACACTAGTAAAAGTAGTAGTTGCCTTTGTTGAAAAACCATAACAAGGTGGATGCTTAAGATAATCCAAACAATGCTCTAATGAATCATGGGTCATTGGTAGAATTCTTTCACTATGATCTAAACCTGCTCGTTTCATTTGTGCGTCCTCAAGAGTAAAACCAAGTGGCGGTATTAAGTGAAGAGAACATCCAGAATTTGCACAGAGCCTGATTATATTACCGGTATTGGGAGGTATTTCTGGTTGATAAAGTATAATGTGGAACATGATTTATGTAATAGTATAATATCTCTAAAATATGAATCCTGATAAAAATCTAAATAAAGCGATTATTTTGCGATTTTCAGTAATTGCATCAATTATATTTTTGTTGGATATGCTTACCAAGTATCTGGTTTTGACCTTCAGCCCTTATCATCTCGGCATTACCCCTTATCTATCTTTTATTAAAGTTTATAATTATGGAGCTTCATTTAGTTTAGGTAGTAGTTTTACCCATTATGCCAATTATTTTTTGTTAGCAGTGTCAGTTCTAGTAATTATTGTAATTGTTATTCAGGTTATCAAACAGAAATCATTTGCACTCCATCAAACAAATTCACTAGGGTTAATAGTTGGAGGTGCGTTGGGTAATAGTATTGATAGAATTAGGTTCGGTGCAGTTTTTGATTTTATCTCCGTACATTATAATAGCTGGTATTATCCCACTTTTAACCTAGCTGACAGTGCGATCACTATTGGTGCGATACTCTATATTTGGAATAGCCTCACGAGTCATAAATAATATTTTGCTATGAATCCTAACGAACATTCGTTTAAGATTTATATTGCCAACCCTCGCGGATTCTGTGCTGGAGTGCAGAGGGCGGTAGAAGTAGTTGAGAAAGCAGTTGCGTTATTTCCCCCACCTATTTATGTCAAACACGAAGTAGTGCACAATACCCATGTCGTACAAAGTCTAACCAATAAAGGTGTACGGTTTATTGAGGACATTCAAGAAGTGCCTGAAGGCGCGGTTCTTATTTTTAGTGCTCATGGTGTTTCTCAAGCAGTGCAGGAAAGTGCAAAAAATAGAAATCTTACTATCTATGACGCCACTTGTCCATTAGTCACAAAAGTACATATGGAGGTAAAACGATATAGCGGCAAGGGTATGGAGATTATTCTCATCGGCCATGCCAATCATCCTGAAGTAATTGGTACGCTTGGGCAAGCTTCAGCCCATACCAAAATGTACCTCGTGCAAAATAAACAAGACGCACTAGATCTGCAAGTTACCAACCCAGACCACCTAGCCTATGTTACTCAAACTACTCTATCATTAGATGAAACGAAAGAAATCTTAACCATATTGAAACAGCGCTTTCCTAAACTTCACGCACCCAATAAAGAGGACATCTGTTATGCCACTCAAAACCGACAGGACGCAGTTAAAAAACTAATCAAGCTTTGTAATTCTAGCGGATTAATTCTAGTGATTGGCTCTCGCTCAAGCTCAAACTCCAACCGTTTAACTGAGTTAGCTAAGTCACAAGGAGTTACTTCTTACCTGATTGAAGATGCAAATTCTTTTAATCCAACATGGTTAACTAATGTTAATCATGTTGGCGTTACTGCCGGTGCTTCTGCTCCAGAATATTTAGTAGAAGAGCTAATCGCAATGCTTAAAAAACTTGGTGGTAAGGAAGCCTCTTTTACACAAGGGTTTAATGAAACGGTAAGTTTCTCATTACCCAAAGGATTGCAAAATTAAATCTTGTGCTATAATCAAACATGAAAAAAATCAATTGTAACTATCTATATGAACTCTAACAAATTAACAACGCCGCTACTCGTATTGTGTAGTGCACTAGTGGGATACACCATTACTTTTGCACAAGATACCACCTCAAAAAAGATTGATGCTACAGCGATTAAACCTGATTCACTTAAAGAAAGCAGAAAAAAAGACCCAACTGCTGAAGAATTAGAAATTAAAGTTAAAAAATATCAAGGACCTGAAGAATATAATGCTCAATTTAAAAAAGATAGCACGACATTAAAATTACATGAGAATCAATCTCATACCGTCCAAGAGCTATTGTTGGATAGAGCTACTAATATTCAAGGTGCTGTGATCCAGCAAGCTATAAAAAACGAAAAAAATATTAAAAAATAGCAAGTATGGATATATCAATTAATTATCTTGCAGTTTTGGTTGTAGTCATCTTTCAGATGGCATTTGGTGTATTTTGGCATGGCCCATTATTAGGAAAGATTTACGCTAAGCTCCTGGGCATGGATCAGCTTACCGCTGAACAGCAACAAGAGATTGCCAAGCGTATGGGGCCAGTCTATGCAACTCAAATCGCTATAACTATTATCACCAATATATTTTTAGCCTATGCAATTCAACATGCTGGAGCGCTCACGGTCTCAGAAGGGATTTGCGTTGCTCTGATACTGTTTGTCGGATTTGTAGCCCCCACCCAAATTGGTGGTACTATCTGGAGCACACAAAGCAACAGTGATAAATTTAAAAAAATCCTCATAGACGCATCATTTCAATTGATTGTCATGACTGTAGCTGCAGTAGTCTTTACCCTCTGGAAATAACATAGAACAACTGTATGTCGCTAGCAGTTCTTAAACGAGAGTTTAGAATGTTTGTGATTGTAGGAATTTTCTCTGTGTCTCTTGATTTCATAGTGTATCTCTGGTTGTATTGGCACTACAACGTTTCAATTCACTTAGCAAAAATAGTAGGGTACATCGTGGGAGGTATTTTTTCAGCACTCGCCAATCGCATGATTACCTTCAGAACTAGAAAACCAAGAAAATACGCACTGCTTATCTCCCCATTAATTTTTGTCTGCTTGCTATTCTTAAATACCATCATCAATAACGAAGCATATCAATCGCTACGACACTATATTCCAATTGCATTTATTGCTCTATCATTTGCATTCATCATTTCACTTGCTATAGGCTCTCTCATCAAGTTTATATTGGTAAGGCAGCTGTCGTATAAAAAATGATCTTTCCCATAATTTGGACTCCTTCAGTATTCATGTATAATGTTACGGTCAATTTTAACTTAGGATTATTTATGCTTGGCATCAACCTCAGAAATTTTCTTATTGCTTTATTTATTTTTAGTTTAGTTCCATACGGAGCATGGTCTACAGCCTCTAATGTGACACAGGGAATAACTATCTATGTTAATCCTAATGGTGATGATAGAAATAATGGCTTAACTGCAACTTCCTCTGTGGCTACCCCTCAACGAGCATTAACCATTGCTCAAGATTATAGAAATAACCCAAATTACCGAGATATTATTATTGAATTAGCAGGTGGCCGATACTCAATTGCTGACACCATTGTCATAAATCAAAATGAATGTAGTGGAGATCAGCATCTATATTTTATTAATAAAGAAAATGAAATTCCAGAATTAAATGGTGGCGAAATTAGAAATTATACTGGAACACAAAATGTTAACGGAGTATTTGTTTATACTGTACCTGATACAGTTACTAGGATTGATGAATTGTTTGTAAATGGAAAACGAGCAGTACTGGCCCGCTATCCAAATATTGATGTTAATGGTAATACTGATACATTACAAGGATTTATTAACAGCGAAAATAAAATTTTATTATCTGCAAATGCAAATTCGTTCTCAAATTTAATAGGCGCTTCTGTTGTTGTTAAGCACACCTATTACGGAACTCGGTATATAGTTGTCAGTCAATCAAGTAATGGGGTAGTTGTGGACTCTGCGGCAGCCACTATTCAATTTGGACCAAACTCTATTGAAGGTAGCACACAGGGCAGATTACCATTTTATTTGGAAAATGCCTATTCATTGTTAGATGCACCGGGCGAGTTTTATTTTAATGCCAACACCCACCAACTATTTTATAGACCGAGAAACGGAGAAACCATAGCAAATAGTACTCTCAGTGTACCTAGACTTCCCACGATACTAGCTATTACCTCTGAAAATTACACTAATCCTGCAAACGGATCCACTGGTTCAAGTTGCCATGTGTATATTGGTGGTTTAAAATTTACACAGTCTTCTTGGCCATATCCATTCTCACAAGGGCTAATTGAAAGACAAGGTGGTTTATACACCACTGCGAATCAACGACTCAACTCAACTGGGAAACCGATAAGCTCAATTGTTCCAGCAGCAATTACGATACAAAATGCATCATTTGTAAGTTTTATTAGAAATAGAATTGAGGACACTGGTGGTAATGGGATAAACATAGAACATTCTACCTATGGAATTAAAATCATTGGAAATGTGTTTACAAGAGTGGCAAACACTGGTATGCTAATAGACACCCAACAGGAGCCATTTTTAGATACCAATCGGGTAGTAGAAAATACATTTATTTATGGTAATTATTTTTATGATATAGGTACGCAGTATATTTCAGGAAGTGCAATTTTTGCGACTTTGCCAAAAAATATAACTATCCAAAATAATGAAATTGATACCGTGCCCAATCTAGCGATTCATACTGGATGGCTCAATTATTCTTCTCCCAATACCAATTTACAACAGGTATTTATTACTAGAAATAAAATTTCACGAGCTGCTTATGACACCTCTGATAGCGGAGGGATTCATACTAAAAATAATAGCCCCAACTCAATTATATCGGAAAATTACATAACTGATATTAATGCCACCACTATTTTTCCATCTGGAAGTGGTAAGGGAAGTAATGGAGTTTACTTAGATAACTATACTTCGGGGTATGTTTTAGATAAAAATGTTTTTAGTAATGTCACCAAGAATGTGCACTTAAATAATGAATTTACCTTTACTCCTATGACCTACAACGGCGTGTTTAATTATCAATCTCTTGCACCAGCTAATTCTGTATCCAGTGTTGAGAGTTATGTTAGAGAAAATGCTGGACTTTCTTTAACTGCATTTGGGGGAATAAGAAACGCATTACAAAATACCTATATCGGAGGATCTCAATTTGATTATCAGAGCACTCTCGCACTAGTACCTCCTAGTGTTTACAGACGGTTTACTCAAAATTCAGGTTTTGCCTTGAATCGAGATACCAGTAGCTCGTATGTACAGAACTTTGAAGCCTACTCTCCTACATTGTCGCAAAGTGCAAGCAGAGACTATTTCCCTATCAATTTTTATTTTTATAATGCTTCGCCATCAACTGGAAGCCTTTCTATCGTAGATGCAGGTACCGGAAACCAAAAATTACAAATTAGTGATACTGGAACTTCAAGTGCAGCTAGACAAAGAGTAGGCGTCTCACTCAATGGATATTCAAGTGGCACAGTTACCTTTTCTGCAAGAGTAAAGGCGCTACAAAGCACTGGAGCACTTAATTTAAACATAGTTGCTCGCGACACCACCTATGCGACTAACACATTTAAAGTTGCAAGTTTAGGGTTATCAAATAGCTCTCAAGGTATTAAATTAGTTTACAACGACACTGTTACTCAAACGCTTTCTACCTATGCTGTCAATACTTGGTACACGCTTAAAATGGTTCTCAATCTAAATACAAAGGTATTACAATCCTATATTAATGATATTTTGTTTAGTACAAATACTGTTTCGAGCGCTTCTGCATCACTCACATTAGATTCATTGAGTATTACAGCTGAAAATGGGACTGGAACCTATGTCGTTGATGACTTTACAGTTCAATCAAGCGATAATCTTAATTCAATAATTAATATTGTCCTTCATCCGATAAGCGCATCGTATCTATCTAATTATTCTGGAGCGCTTTCTTGTGTCGCGTATTCAACTAATACTAGTTACTCCATTGGATATCAATGGCAGAAATCTTCCTCTAGTAACGGTGAGTATACTGATATACTTGGCATGACTTCAAGTAATTACTATTTGCCAACTGAAAATATTGGAACAACATACTATAGAGTAAAGGTAATTGCGAGAAATAGAGCAGGAGATGAAGTAACGAGCAGTTATAGCAATGTTGCATCAGTGAACAATCAATCTATCAATGATTTTACCCCAACAATACGCTCACAACCACAGAGTGCTACTTATACAACTGAACAAATTTCAACTATAAACCAACTTTCGGTTGCTGCAGATACAACTAATCAATCTCCACTTTTTTACCAATGGCAGTCTGCAACTACTGCAAATGGGATTTTTAATGATATACCTGGCGCAACCAGTGATACTTATTTCCCTTCACTGGTTAACATTGGTAGTATGTACTATAGAGTAATCATTACCAGTAGAATTAACTCTGACCCTGATTCTGGTCTAAGTGATGTGTATCAATCAACGAGTAATGTCGCAATTATTACCATTATTCCAAGTTCATTACCGTCAGTGGTAATTTCAAGTCAGCCGTTAAGCGGAACTTACAATTTAAATCAGATTGCCAATTCATTACAAGTAGTAGTAAATGATACCTCTATTCCATCTAGCATAGCTCACACAAAGCAGTATCAGTGGCAATCAGCAACAACAGTAACTGGACCGTTTACAAATATTTCAGGAGCAAATAGTAGTAACTTTATCCCTGTTACTACTAGTGCAGGAGTAGTCTACTATCGGGCACTAATCACCATATCGGCAATTGGCTATAATTCAAGTACTATTACAAGTGCGGTGGCGACAATTACTATCAATCAACAAAACTCAGCAGCCGCGACAATTACTACTCAACCAGTAAGTGCTAGTTATCAGTTTGGCGCTCTCGTTACCCCATTACAGGTAATCGTCAGTTCCATTCCTTCAAGTACGATAACATATCAATGGCAAACCGCATCAAGTAGTAATGGATCATTCACTTCAATTACTGGCGCAACGACGAGTACATTCTCTCCAAGCACATCGGCACTTGGAGTCATCTATTACCGTGTGGTGGTTACTTCTACTGAGAGTGGAAAATTGCCAACTACGACTATAAGCTTGGTTTCTAACCTCGCAGTTACTCCTTCTTATACAATACTACCTACCATAACTAGTCAACCTACTTCTAGGACAACTTCGTCCTTGATAAACCTATCAGATAGTTTTACTTTTCAAGCTAGTTGTCCTAGTTATGCAACGGTTTCAAATAAATGGCAATATTCACTAAACGGAACCTCTTGGAATTTTAGAACAAGTGACACGAGTATGCAAACCTCACTTAGTTCTTATAAAGGATTAAATAATAATATTATTCCAACACGAGTATTTATTAGAGTTCGCGTGTATTGTAACTATCCTGATACCACCACCACTAATATCTATAGCAATGTTGTAACCTTGAGCTATGTTCGGTGAGCAATTATTCTAAAGTGTGAGCAATTCTGATATTGTAAGTGAAATTGAGTTTCTAACATAAAATATACTCACTATGCTTGATAATAGGCTATATGGGTAATAAAATAATTGATAATAAGCGCTTGCGACTTGTTGATTTTCTTAACAAGCATGCTGGAAGTTTCAAAGATTTATCTATTGCTACAGGATACTGGGATTTGCCCGGTATGCATTCCGTCATAGATGCAATATCCAGTTATAAAAAAATCAGATTACTCATCGGACAAGAACCAGTAAGTCCTCGCTATAAATCTAAAGATGAATACTCACAGCCATATCCTGAAATTGATATTTTTAAAGACTTATCTATGCTTGAGCATGATCCTAAATATAAAAAACTAATTACTGACATTAAAAATATGATTGACGCTGGCGTTCTTGAAGTGAAACTATTCAGAGAGAGCTTCATGCATGCTAAATGTTATATTCTTGGTAATGCCAAAGATGAAAGACCAATCGGCATTATTGGCTCTTCTAATTTTACTTACAATGGCTTGCATTCTAATATTGAGCTTAACAATGCCGAAGATCAAACCCAGATAATTAAATTTAGACCACAAAGTGAAACCGACCCCCCAGGACATTTGTATTGGTTTGAAGAGATGTGGAATGATTCTAGATCTGTTAGTTGGGATGGTAAATTTAAACAATTGCTAGAAGAGTCCCCAGTTGGTGATATGCTCTTTAGCCCGTATGAAACCTACATTCGTACCCTGTATGAATTATATAGTGATGAAATAGAAGGAGCGCCACTACAATTTAATTTTGCAACAGGGATAGATTTATTAGCTTTTCAAAATATAAATGTTCAACATTTAATAAAAAAACTTAATAAATATAAAGTTGCCATGCTTGCTGATTCCGTTGGGCTTGGTAAGACCATTACAGCAATTGGGGTAATTCAGCAATACAGAAATAGCAAAGAAGGGAGAAAGCGAGTTGTAGTTATTTGTCCAAAGTCTATTAAAGAACAATGGAAGTATGAACTATTGTCAAATAATATAGAACTCACACCTATTGTTTTACAAAACTCAAATGCCATCCAAGAAGAAATGCAACTAGATGCTATAGCTTCAGTTAGTTTGTTTGTTATCGATGAGTCGCATAATCTAAGAAGAACAGGGGGAGAGCGATACTTGAAATTATTGCAATGGATTAAACAAAATCCCAATGCTCATGTCATGTTGCTAACCGCAACTCCGATTAATAATGAACTAAAAGATATTTCAAATCAATTTTTACTTGGTACCAGAGGGTATGGGGACCTTCTGAAAGTCCATGTTCAAAATTCAAAGACTGGTAAAACAACCACCAAGGATTTTGTAAAAGTAATAGAAGAGCTGGAAAAAAAGCTTAAAAAAAATATCTCAATGAATAAACCTATTGACTATCAAGAAATTAGAAAAGTGATTGGCCCGATTATAAGAAGTGTCGTAGTTAGAAGAACCAGACAAGGAATTATCCGAGAATATGGAAAGTTAAAAATAAATGGAAAAGATGTTGGCTTTCCTGAATCTACCCCAAAGAACCATCCATACCAGTTATCACATGAGCTATTAAAGAAGCTGCTCTCACTTTCCAGTGAGAAGTTTGATTTGAAGTTTCTATATTCTAAAAACCCAGAAGAGATAATTGAATATTGTGATAACTTAAAACATCCGCTTGATCAGCTAGAACTAGTTCCCAATCAGATCAGTGAGAGTGAATTGCAAAACGAATCACCCATTTATTTTGTCTATCAACTAATTCTATTACTAGGCTTCGTCCCCTATCGCTGGAGAATTTATTACAATGAATACTACGGCAAATCTCCCGAGCAGATAGCGGAGCTTGCATTACCGGGTGATAAGAGCAGAGAGCTTCAGCAACAACGAGGTATTTACGGAATATTCAGAACTATGTTTCTAAAAAGAATGGAATCATCGGCATTTGCAATTTCTAAATCTATAGATAAATATGAGAAAAAATTAAAAATGTTTCATAATGGCATTAAAAATAATATCATAGAGGGTATTGAGGACGATGAGAATTATAAAGAAGCACTACGAGATGATGAAGATGAGATATTAGAAGAAATTGAAGACACCCTTTCTGAAAAACAACTCAAGGTTCTAGCTACTATTGACGTAAACCAATTTAATATTCCGGCACTTCTAGCAGATATAGAAAAAGAATACGAACTTATTAGAATCATTAGACTGCAACTACAATTCTTTAATAACAACGACGCTAAGCTTAATGAGTTGAAGAAGCTACTAACACGTATCAGTACAGATAAGCCCGAAGGAAATAATAAAGTTTTAGTTTTTTCTTATTTTGCCGACACCGTTCAGTACCTAGAAACAGAGCTAAGCAAATCTTTTTTAAAGCCAGATCAAGCCGCTTTTATTACCTCAGCCAATAGAAGTAAAGCCAACCATTACGCATCGTTATTCTCACCTAACTCTAAAAAATACCAATTTAAAGCCGATCAACAAGAACTCCAATTTCTCTTCACAACAGATGTATTAGCTGAAGGACACAATCTTCAAGATTGTGGAGTTATTATCAATTATGATTTACATTGGAATCCAGTCAGAATGATTCAAAGAAATGGAAGAATCAACAGACTTGGATCACCTTTTAATGAGGTGTTTATCTATAATATGAGTCCCCAAACAAAATTAGAGTATTATTTACAGCTTGTTAAAAGATTAGAAGGCAAGATTAGCATGATCAATAACACCATCGGAAATGATCAATCAGTGCTTGGCGAAGTAGCCAACCCAATTGAATATATAGAAAGCCTAAAAGAACTCTACAGCGATAACGAAAAAGTCAGAAAGGGAGCGTTTGAACAATTAGAAGAGACTGGCGATTTTATGTCTGTAGAAGATGATTATATCCTTGACTTAAAGAAGTTTTATAATGATCCATCCATAACAGAAGAATATAAAAAGAAAATATTTGGGATTGCAGATGGTAAATGGGCAAAATTACCCACCCATCTCTCGCATGACCATGAGGTCGTTGTATTAGCGCGACTCTACAAAGATAACATTCTTCAGATACCACAGTTTATTGCTATTAACCCCAATGACGCAACAAACGATTCTACGATTAGCTTTTTACCATTGCTTGACGCATTGCAATTAATCAAAACTAATCCTGAAAACAATAGAAAAGAAAGCGATAAAATAACACTTGATAAAAGGGCAATCAAAAATCAAGCAAGTAATCCAGAGTATTATGAGAATAAGGTAAAAAATCCTTCCCATGCTAAAGGCACTAAAAAAGAAGTGATTGATATCTTATATAATAAATATCATCATAGCCCTGAGACTATACAAATGGTACAGCAAGCATTTGTAACTACTAACCATATTGAAAAAAAAGAAATTGACAGTCTAGTAAGAGCCATCATACAAAATGAAAAACAACAAAAGAATAATACCAAATATATTAATTCATTAATTACTATCGCTAAAAATTTAAATGACTCTGAGATTTCTGTGATAAAGCCAGACAAAGCAGAAGTAGTGATCTATTATGCAGCTAAAAACTCATAGCACTTCGCCATCCTTTGATGGTCTAAATAGCGCATTAAAATTACTAAAAACACACCCTTCGTTTCCTAATGCCAGACAAGTTGTTGAGTCGGTATTGTCTCTACTTGGCGCAACTCAGGTAACTATTACGCAAGTAGATTTTGGCGGCAAGATTGATAGATTGCTAAAGCTAGCCCATGGATTTGGTGATAGATTTGCGAGCTATGAGATTGAGTTTAGTAATAATAAAAATCTTAATGATAATTTTGAAGCGCATCTATTTTGGCTACACAAACCAACTAAGCGGAATATTAAAAATATCACAACCCTTAACTCTAATTTTGAAGATGAGCCTATGTATGCAAGCTATAAAATTGGAATAGATATAATCATCGCGCCTAATCTGGAATCAGTTTCAATAGTATTATCCAACAATTACAAGTTGAGAGTGCTTGAGTTACAAAATATATTATCTAATACACAGCAGAAAATATTTGAGCATTGGCACCGAGCATCTACGCTCAAAACAAAAAAAGAACTACACGAGCTCCTCTGGAACTCATTTAGTATTCAACCTCTAAACGAAGAATTCTATTCTGATATCCATAAATATTTTGTTGAGTTAATTTCACACTTTAATAAAAACGATATATTTGAAAATACTGACAGACCTCGCTTTGTAAATAGACTAATTGGCAGAATGTTATTTTGCTGGTTCCTAAAGAAAAAAGAACTGATTTCTCCAAAACAAAATTATTTTGAAGTTGAAACTTTAAACTCCACTGACTACTACAAACAAAAACTCCATAAACTATTCTTCCAAACTTTAAACACTCCCCAAGAAGAAAGAGGTCTAGAAATAGACGCAGACTTGGAGACACCATACCTTAATGGAGGATTGTTTGAACTAAAAGAAACTGACAAAGAAATAATTAATAAAAAATATCACACTAAAATTCATATCTTTCCAATAGACTATTTCAAGAAACTGATTAAAACACTAACTAGCTACAATTTCACCACTGATGAAAGCACCCAAGACTACCAACAAATCGCTATAGATCCAGAAATGCTCGGCAAGATATTTGAAGAGCTTCTCAGCCAAGAACTGACCGATTCAGGTAAATCTGAGCGAAAATCAAAAGGAGCATACTATACTACCAAAGAAATCGTAGAGTACATGTGCAAAGAAAGCCTCCAAGCATATTTAATCAATGAACATAAAAACGAACCTAATATCAGAGAATTCATAGATCAAGTTTTAGAAGCTACCAACAACAAAAACCAAACCACCAATAATAGCAACTTCCAGCATCTTAAATACAAAGTTCAAGAATCATTAGATAATATTAAAATTATTGATCCTGCCTGCGGCTCTGGAGCATTCCCCATCAGCATGCTCCTCAAACTCATCGCCTATTACGAACAACTTGATTCTGATGATGATAAACTAGGCACTAAAGATCGGTATAAAACAAAGCTAAAAATCATAAAAAATAATATCTATGGAGTAGATATAGAGCCTATGGCTGTTGAAATAGCCAGACTTAGAGCGTGGCTCACCCTCATCGTAGATGCCACCCTAAAACCAAGCTTGTCAAATAGTGGCATTGACGAACTTCCTAACCTAGACTTTAAATTTATTTGTGCAGACTCACTAATGAAACTAGATACAGATACTAGCTTCTTTGAACATAGAACACTATTCAAAGATATATCAGAACTAATCAAGGCTTATTTTAAACCAAGTGATAAAAAACAAAAACAAAAAATTCAAGATGATTATGAAAAACTGATATCTAAACTTCCTGAACAAGACACAAAATCTGTTCAACACAGCCTATCATCTTACCGACCATTTACTCCAGACTCCCAAGCGCTATTTTTTAACTCAGAGTTAATGTTTGGAGGAATAAAAGAGTTTGATATAGTAATAAGCAATCCACCATATGTATCAACTAAAGGAATAAGTGAAGAATACAAAAAGCAATTAAAAAAATACTATAATTATAGCGATGATTTGTACTCCCACTTCTTCTTTAAGGGAATAGAACTATGCAAAAAAGAAGGCATCGTGGCCTACATTACAAGTAATACTTATTACTCAACCGTAACTAAAACAAACTTAAGAGAGGAGCTTTTAAAAAATAAGATTCTGATCTTATTTGATACTGAAAACCCTTTTGATAAGGTATTAGTCTCTACCAGTGTTGTTATTCTTCAGAAAACTCCTCCAAATTCAAATACTATTAAGTATCTCACCCTAAAAAACAATGATGTAACAACACCAATTGAAACAACCATCTTACAAAAGACTTACTGTAATGCAACTAACAATGTCATTTTCAAACCAACACCTTTAAGCATGTTAATTTATGATAGATATAATCAACCGATAAAAAAATTACTGCTTACCCACCAAAACATAATGGGTACAGCAACTAAAATAAAGAATAATAAATCATACCTTGACAAATATGGAAAAGAACTCTTACCTGGTGATATAACACTCATGGGGTTGATAACTCAAGGAGGCCAAGGACTAGCTACTGCTAATAATGGTAAATTTGTAGGAGTGTTACAATCAACAAAAGAAGCCACTACCACATCAACAAAAAGAATAAAAAAGCTGACAAAATTTCTAATTGATAATAATATTAAAACATACGGCACCAATGAAGAAAAAATTCAATCTGCATTAGATACACTAACCGAATATGAAATAAGAGATATAATTGATGCATTAAAAAATAAATACGATAGAGATATACTAAGCCGAGGATTTCTTTATAGAATTGTAGATAAATCTGAGGTTAAAGATGTAAATAAAATAACTGAAACAGAAAAATTAGAAGGCATTAAAAGAGGCCCAACATTTGTTCCCTATGAGAAAGGCGATAAGGACGGCAATAGATGGTATCTCAGAACCCCATACTATATAGATTGGTCATATGAAAATGTAAAGTGGTTAAAAGATAATACTGGAAAGAAAGACATTGGTATGCCAAGGTTTCAAAATTCACATTTCTATTTTAAAGAAGGATTTTGCTGGAGCGATATACACACCCTTAATGTAAAAGCAAGAATTAAATCAATAAGTGTACATGATGTGAAAAGTATGAGCCTTTCAAGTACTATAAAAACCGTTTCAGACAAATTTATTATTTGCATACTAAACTCCAGTTTTATTAATAAATATATCTCTTACTTTATATGTAACACACAGACCTTTCAAATTAATGACGCTAGATTAGTACCTATAGTTATTCCTACCCCAGAACAGCATAGAGAGTTCATTCAGATTTATGATAAAGCATATAAAATTAAATGCGATCAGTTTGATAAAGTGATCTCAGAGCCAGAAGCAGAGAGTGCCTTGATTCAAGTTGAGCGACTACTTGATGAAAAAGTATGTGCCCTATACGGCATTGACCAAAATCTCCTTGATGCCACCTAACTTCAATGGTTAAATTTGAAAAAAATTAAGAAAAACCAAAGAGTGGCGACGAAAGTAAATCGAATAATTATACTGATCTTACTGAAAACTTAAATCAAATATTAGAGGAAGAGAGACCAGAATATAGATTGATTGCTAGTAGTAGTAAATTAACAAATATTACAGATTAAAATGAGATTGATCCTATCAATGAAGCAATTAATATTCCTGTAAGTTCAGATTTAGAGAATTATAAACTGCATTTAACTAAAGCAGTTGGCTTTCTTTACTGCAAGATAATAAAGGCTGATATTGCTACCTATATCTACTACTATTGCTAGTAAATTTCTGTCAGTAACTGGTATCACGAACTGGTTACAAATTGTAACCAGTTGAGTTTTAATTGCAAATTTATGGGGAAATGTCAATTTAAATGATTGTTTTTAATGATATAATTAATATGATTCTCGGAGAAAGAACAATTTGAATGAGGATAGTAGTATGATTAGTAAAATTGTTGTCTTTGTTGTTGGTTGTATTGTTATAAATGGGATAGTAGTAGCAGAAGAAGTTTCAACTCAAGTTGTCGTGCCTCCTGTAAAAACTCCTGAAGCCCAAAAAATAACTGAAGTAATTGAGCCAGTTGTAGCTCCTCCAGTTTCAACTTCTGAAGTCCCACCCCCACCCCCTGAATTTAGAAAACCTTCTAGGTCAGTTTCAATTACAAGAGAAATAGATAAACAAAAGGCTACTGTCACTCATCATGTCGGTGGCGATGTTTATAATATATTTATTGAAGGTGATAATAATACAGTGATAGTACCTGTGCCAGATAAAGCGCCAGATATTCTTCCAACACCTGAGATAAAAGAGAAAGTTGAACTTCCAGCACAATTATCTTCATCTAAACCTACACCTACTAAATCTTCTGTAGTTGTAATGGCTGGAAAGCAGAAGAAGGAAATTTATGATGCCTTTTTTGGATTTTCAATTTACATTCCATTTTTGACTTCTGAGAAATCTAATAATCAAATAAGAGATAATATTGCGACTACTGGAAATTTAAAAATTTATTTAGGTAGCTGGTTTGATGATGGTGGTTTTGGTTTTGAAATTGGGCAAACTAAGATAGGCAATTTTGATTCAGCATGGGAATTGGAATGGGAACCAGACCATGAGATAGTAGTTGGTAACAAATTGTTTAGCGATGTAACTAAAATTGTTTCAAGAGCAGAGGTATCGTACCTTCGCTTTATGCTTGGGGGTAAGACTGAAGATGGCATTCGATTATATGCCTCGTTAGGCAGGTATGAAGCTAAAATTAAATATTCTGTTGAAATAACAAAGCGAACTTATAATCCATACAATTATTATTACAATTACTACCCTTACGGCTATACCAGAACTACTACGACTATATCAGGCTCTGATAAGAAAGATGGTAAATTAGTAGGCCTTGGTTTAGATATGGATATAGATGAACATGCTAGTTTTAGAGTGGATTTAAATCGCTATGTTGATTTAGGATCACATCTTGGCTTTGACTATAAACATGTTCATAGTATTGAGCTTGGTTTTAATGCACGATTTTAATGATATAATTAATACGATTCTCGGAGAAAGAACAATTTGAATGAGGATAGTAGTATGATTAGTAAAATTGTTGTCTTTGTTGTTGGTTGTATTGTTATAAATGGGATAGTAGTAGCAGAAGAAGTTTCAACTCAAGTTGTCGTGCCTCCTGTAAAAACTCCTGAAGCCCAAAAAATAACTGAAGTAATTGAGCCAGTTGTAGCTCCTCCAGTTTCAACTTCTGAAGTCCCACCCCCACCCCCTGAATTTAGAAAACCTTCTAGGTCAGTTTCAATTACAAGAGAAATAGATAAACAAAAGGCTACTGTCACTCATCATGTCGGTGGCGATGTTTATAATATATTTATTGAAGGTGATAATAATACAGTGATAGTACCTGTGCCAGATAAAGCGCCAGATATTCTTCCAACACCTGAGATAAAAGAGAAAGTTGAACTTCCAGCACAATTATCTTCATCTAAACCTACACCTACTAAATCTTCTGTAGTTGTAATGGCTGGAAAGCAGAAGAAGGAAATTTATGATGCCTTTTTTGGATTTTCAATTTACATTCCATTTTTGACTGATGCGAAAATTACTAATAAAAATTTAGAAGCGAGCAGTGGAAGTCTTAAAATTTATTTAGGTAGCTGGTTTGATGATGGCGGTTTTGGTTTTGAGATTGGGCAAACTAAAATAGGCAATTTTGATTCAGCACGGGAATCGAAATGGGTATCAGACTATGAATTAGTAGTTGGTAACAACTTGTATAGCGATGTATCTCAAATTGTTTCAAGAGCAGAGGTATCGTACCTTCGCTTTATGCTTGGGGGTAAGAC
>JASGCS010000008.1:0-34700 GCA_030054035.1 Candidatus Methylacidiphilales bacterium | reverse complement strand
TTGACTATAAACATGTTCATAGTATTGAGCTTGGTTTTAATGCACGATTTTAATGGTATAATCAATATCGGTCTCGGAGAAAGAACGATTAAAAGAGGAAAGTAGTATGATTAATAAAATTGCAGTCTTAATTCTTGGTTGTGTTATTACGACTGGAATAGTAGTAGCAGAAGAAGTTTCAAATCAGGTTGCCGTGCCTCCAGTCCAATCTCCTGAAGTTAAAAATGCACCTGATGTCGCAACACCAGTTAGTGAGACTACGACACCAACCCAAGCCCCAACCCAAGCCCAAATCCCAGCTACAGCTACATCCCCAGTCGTTCAAAATGCTCCTGAAGCGATTGAACAAGTTGCCGTGCCTACAGTTCCTGCTTCTGAAGTTCCACCTCCTGAATTTAGAAGACCATCTAAGTCAGTTTCAATTACTAGAGAAACAGACAATCAAAAGTCTACTGTCACTCATCATGTCGGTGGCGATGTTTATAATATATTTATTGAAGGTGATAACAATACAGTGACATTGCCTGTGCCAAAAAAGGCGCCTGCTATTATTCCACCTCCACCACCTCCAGCTCCTTTACCACCTGCGATAAAAGAGAAAGTTGAAGTTCCAGCACCAGCACAGTCGTCCAAATTAGAACCTGTGCCTACTATATCTACTGTAGTTGTTGTGGCTGAGGAGCAGAAGAAAGTTAATGATGGCTTTTTTGGATTTTCAGTTTCTAAGCCATTTTTGAGTGCTGAGAAACAGAGCGATGGAATTTCAAATACTGCAGCTGAGAAAACAAATTTTAAATTTTATTTAGGTAGCTGGTTTGATGATAGCGGTTTTGGTTTTGAAGTTGGAGGCACTAAATTAGGTAAGTTTAAGACAGGATTAGGATTAACCTATGAGTCTGAAGCTAATGACAACTTGTATCGTGATGAGTATAGAGCTGTCACTAGCGCAAAGGTAGGCTACCTTCGCTTTATGCTTGGGTATAAAACTAAAGATGGCGTTCGATTATATGCCTCGGTTGGCAAGTATGGAGCTAAAGTTAAATATTCTATTGATGTAAGTGAGAAAACATATAGAGAATATAATGGAAACAATCGATATCATTATGGCCAATATACTTTAATAGACTCAGACAACTACACTATATCAGGTACAGATAAGAAAAAAGGTAAATTAGTAGGCCTTGGTTTAGATGCGGATATAGGTGAGCATGGTAGCTTTAGAATGGAATTAAATCGTTATGTAGATTTAGGAGCATTCCTTGGCTTTAACTACAAACATGTTGATAGTGTTGAGCTTGGTTTTAACGCACGCTTTTAGTTTTAGTATCATAATTGCTCATGGATTCGCTTAGACAAAAAGCGAATGAGCTACAAGATTATTTAAGTGCCAATGAGTTATGGCGTGAGATTAGTTCTCACAAGTCGCTTTGTTCTAGTAATGATTACCTCGGATTACGCAAAGATGCCGAAGTAAGAGAGGCATTAAGCGAAGGGGCGTTACGCTATGGCTCTGGGAGTGGGGCCTCACCTTTTTTAGGGGGGTATTGTGAAGCGCATGAGTGTCTTGCTCATGAGGTGTGTGCAACGCTTGGCGTTGAAAAAGCTTTAGTTTTTGTTAGTGGATATCAAGCGAATGTAGCGGTGGGTAGTTTAATGCGCTACCTTGATGCGCGAGTACTGTGTGATGAGGAATGTCATCGCTCTTTGTTTGATGGTCTGGTCATGAACAAAGTTTCATTTCGTAGATTTGAGCACAATAATGTGGATCAATGTCGTACGAAAACTGGAAATGTAGTTTGTGTAGAAGGGCTATATAGTATGAGTGGATCAGTTGGGTTGTTAGATGATTTTTCTAAACTAGTCCTAGCTACAAAAAAATGTTTGATTGTTGATGAGGCTCATTCGTTTGGAGTTCTTCCAGTGCAACAAGGCACTGGACATTTACGCATTATTACTTTAGGCAAATCGGTAGGGCTTTCTGGGGCAGTAATTGCTGGAGATACTTGGATGATAGAGGCTATCGTACAAAGCGCTAGCTCATTGAGATACTCAACTGCACTTTCACCAGCACTTGCTCATGCAGCTACCGTGTCAATTCGGAAAATCAAACAGGAAACTTGGAGAAGAGAACAGCTCATGAAGCACATTGCTGAAATTAGAAGTTATGCGATGCGTTGTAATATACCACTTGAGGGCAATGAGCAAAGTCCAATTCAAATAATTCGCATCAAACACCTTTCCCAGCCAAGTGAGCTTTTAAAACGGTTAGCTAAGAAAGAACTTGTAGTACCTGTAATACGACCACCCACAGTTAAAAATGGAGAGCAATGCTTTCGTTTATCTATTACAAATCATACAGATATATTTCAAGTGAAAGCGTTTCTTGATTGTGTACAAACTTGTTTATGAAAGGAGTAGCAAATTCTTTCTCAAAATCACAACGGTATTTACAGCATCGTTTTATACAAGAACAGGTGGAAAAAAAACTACTCCTATTACTTGAACAAACTATGAGCGACGCAAACTACCATCGGGTTAGAGCGCTAGAAGTGGGCTGTGTTGGTAGCACAAGTACAAGATGGTTGTTAGATCGGTATAGTTTAGTTGAAGGTGTGGATATATCCGAGGGGCAAGGGCTAAGGGCTATGCAGCAGTATCCAGAATTACAATTCCGTGTTGCAGATATCGCAAAGGAAGAGTTGCCTCCAAATCAATTTGATTTAATTTTTTCTTCAATGTGTTTACATTGGGTAGATTCACTTGAACAAACTGTGGCCAAACTCTTTAATGCATTAGCACCAGGCGGAGTATTGGCGTATGCTTTGCCACTGCAAGATAGCTTGAAAGAAATATCAGCAACGTTACAAGAACGCTATGGGTATATGCCTATAAATCAATTTCCTAATATGCTTGATGCAAGAATTGGTATTGGATTTGATGCTAGATCTGTGGATTATGCTTGTTTTTGGTTTGAACAACGATTTGAATCAATGAAATTATTTTTTGAACATTTTAGAACTACAGGCACAAATACTTATTTGGGAGAAAGTAACTTAGCTATGCGAGCCAGTAAACTTCGGCAAGTGCTTTCACAAGAAGTAGGTGAGGTGAATGCCCGTTATCAGATAGGATTTATTATTGCTGTAAAAGAGGGCTAAGTTTTTTTTCTAAATAGGTTTAACGCCCCAGTGGTGGCATCAAGAGCAGCCTCATGGAATGCTTCACTCAGTGTTGGATGTCCTGCGATGGTAAGAGCAATGTCTTCAGCGGTGGCTTCAAATGCTAAAGCAGTAGTGGCGGTTGCAATTAACTCTGAGGCGGAAGGTCCAAAAATATGCACTCCTAACAAAGTGCCAGTTTCTTTATGGGAAAGGATTTTTACCATACCAGTGGTTGAGTTTTGCGCAATAGCACGACCAAGGGCGGCAAATGGAAAGCTACCGATGGTATAGGGGATTTGATCTTGCTGGAGTTGCTTTTCGGTTTTGCCAACCCAGGCGATTTCTGGATTAGTGTAAATGATTGAAGGAACTAAATTTAGATCGCTTTCAGCATGTTCTCCAGCAATAAGCTCTGCTACCATAACCCCTTCATGCGATGCTTTATGTGCTAACATCGGTCCTCGTACTAGATCCCCGACAGCATAAATGTCTGAAACAGATGTCCTGCAGTATTGATCCACTGGGATGCTATCATTCTTGTTTAGAGTGATTCCACTTTCTGGTCGCAGGACTTGCTTACAATTAGGCTTACGACCGACCGCAACAATAAGAGCGTCAAACATGATCGGCTGTTCTTGATTAGCAAGAGTTACTTGTACCTTTTTGTTTTTCTCTTGTACCGCGGTAACTTTTGTATTTAATGTTATTGTCATGCCTTGATTGGAAAGAGATTTGAATGCTTGTTGCGCGATGGCGGTATCGACAGAGGGGAGAAAATCTGGAAGTGCTTCTAAAATAGTTACCTTACTTCCTAATCTAGCCCAAACGCTACCAAGCTCTAAACCAATTACGCCTGCGCCAATAATCCCTAATGTAGCTGGCACTTCTTTTAAAGCAAGGGCGTCGGCTGAATCAAGAATCGTGGTGTGATTAAACTTTGCAAAGGGAAGTTCAATCGGAAGTGAGCCAGAGGCCAAAACTACTGCGTCAAAACTTCCTATACTGGAATCATTAACGAAGACGGTTTTGTTTGCTCCTAATGACGCAGTGCCAGAAATAAAATTGATGTTGTTTGCCTTTAATAATGACTGTACTCCTTTAGCAAGGTTTGTTACAATTTTTTCTTTGCGATCCTGCATTTTGGCTACATCCATAGATAATTTTGCTAATGAAATTCCATGGATAGCTGCGCTATGCTCTGCCTCATGGTAAAGATGAGTTGATTCTAACAGTACTTTGCTGGGAATACATCCAACATTAAGGCAGGTGCCGCCTGGGGATGGTTGATTGCTAGCATTGACCCACTGATCAATGCAAGTTACTTGCATTCCCAGTTGAGCTGCTCTGATCGCACAAATATAACCGCCAGGTCCTGCACCAATTACCGCAATTTTTTTTTGGGAATTCATTATAGCCCCATTAGTAAGAGAGCTGGGTTTTCAAGTAAGTCTTTGATACGAACTAAAAATGAAACCGCTTCTTTGCCATCAATAATTCTATGATCATAGGAAAGGGCAAGATTCATCATCGGCCTAATTACAATAGTATTGTCCTCTACTATTGGCCTATCCATTATCTTATGCATACCAAGGATAGCAGATTGTGGAGGGTTGATAATCGGTGTTGAAAGAAGTGATCCAAAAACACCACCATTGGTTATGCTAAAAGTTCCCCCCGTCATATCTTCAATAGTGAGACTTCCGTCTTTTGCCCGTGCCGCAAATGAAGCAATAGCCATTTCAATTTCCGCAAGGCTTAGTGCCTGAGCGTTTTTAAGCACTGGTACTACCAATCCTCTTGGTGAAGAAACCGCAATGCTAATATCCATATAGTTTCGTATTACCATGTCTGTGCCATCAATGCTGGCGTTAACCTGTGGAAAATCGGATAAAGCAATACATGAGGCTCTGACAAAAAATGACATAAAACCAAGTTTAACTCCATGAGCTTTTTCAAATTTATCTTGTGCTTTCTTTCTTAACTCGCTAACTTGTTTTAAGTTCACCTCATTAAAAGTAGTTAAGATTGCCGCGCCTTGCTGTGCTTGTAAAAGCCGTTCGGCTATGCGTAGACGGATGCGAGAGAGTGGAGCTCGAGTTTCTTCTCGCTTCACATCGCCGCGCATTGAAATAATTGAAGAAACCATTTCTTTAGTTACTCTTCCCGAAGCTTCCTTAGCGATTTCTTGGCGAGAAACTCCCTCTTGTTCCATAAGTTTTTTAGCTGAAGGATTTAATTTTACTGGCTGATTAGACTTTTCTGTTGTATTATTTATTAAAGGAGGCGCGCTTGGCGGTGGTGTGACAGAGGCTGCTTTAGGGGATGGTGATGGAGCTATTGGTGCGACTGCGACTGAATCATCTAGTTCGAGAAGTGGGTCACCTGATTTTACCGTTGCGCCTTGTGCAACGAGGATTTTTACAATTTTACCTGCCTTAGGTGCGGGAAGTTCCATGGCAACTTTATCTGTTTCAAGATCTGCAAGATTTTGTCCAGTCTGTACCAAGTCACCTTCCTTACAATGCCAAACTCCAATGGTAGCGTCTGCTACAGATTCTGGAAGTGAAGGGGTATTTATTTTAATCATAGTTTATTCCTCGTCGGTTTCTTCGTGCCCTTGAAATGCTTCTAACACTAAGGTTTCTTGTTCTTTTTGGTGAAGACTTCCTAATCCTACTGCGGGAGATGCGGAAATTGGTCTGCCAGTATACTCCATAGTTATGTTCATAGGTTCAAATGGAGCGGTAAGTCTGTGTCTAATATTATACCAAGCGCCTTGATTTTTAGGTTCTTCTTGGCACCATATTGCGCTATTACAAGACGGGTAGGATTTTATTATTGAGACATACTCTTTTTTAGGAAAAGGGTAAAGCTGTTCAATTCTAATGATCGCAACATGGTTTGCCTCTAATTCTTTTCTTTTTTCTATAAGTTGGTAGTAGATTTTACCGGAACAGAAAATTAACTTGGTGACCTTTTTTTTCGCGGCGGTAGTGTCGTCAATAATAGTCTGAAAATGTCCATTGGCAAGTTCGTCTAAAGTGTTAGTTGCTTTAGGGTGCCTAAGCAATGATTTTGGAGTTAAGACTATGAGTGGTTTTCTAAGCGTGCGTAACATTTGTCTTTGTAAAAGATGATAAATTTGGGCAGGGGTTGTTGGCACTGCTACCTGAATATTGTTCTGCGCACAGAGCTGTATGTATCTTTCTAGCCGAGCAGAAGAGTGCTCTGGTCCCTGGCCTTCATATCCATGAGGAAGAAACATAACTAAACCACTAAGTCTTGCCCACTTTGCTTCACCAGAACTTATAAATTGATCAAACACAACCTGGGCCCCATTAGCAAAATCGCCAAATTGTGCTTCCCAAATCAGTAAAGTTTCAGGCTCTGCAGTAGAGTAGCCATATTCAAATGCTAATACCGCTTCCTCAGAAAGGAGAGAGTCATAGATACTTAATTTTTTGTTATTTTGTACAAATTGCTCTAAACAATTATATTCAGCACCAGTTTTGTAGTCAATGATTATTGAATGGCGGTGAAAAAAAGTACCTCGCTTAACATCTTGTCCAGTAAGTCGCATTCCGTACCCTTTTTTGAGAAGGGTTGCGTAGGAAAGATTTTCTGCAAACCCCCAGTCAACCAACTGATCTCCTTTTGCCATTGCTAATCTACTTGCAAATAGTTTTTTTATCTGTGGATGGGGAGTAAACGCTTCAGGAAAAGTAGCTAGCTGTGTGCCTAATGCGCTTAGTTCTTTTACCGGAATGTGGTTAGTGAATTGTTCAAATAATAGAGTATCGCTGGCACCAGTGTATGGTTTCCAAGTGGTAAATCTTTTATTATTTAATGCTACATATTCGATTTCATCAACGGTACACTCACCAGATTCAATTTTTGATTTACAATGCTGTGTGATTGAATCTAGTTTTGCTTCATCAAACAAATTCTGCTCAAGCAAAAACTGCCGATAAATTGAAACTACCGTAGGTTTGTTTTTGATCTCACCATATTTAATTGGTTGTGTGACCGTAGGATCGTCCGCTTCATTATGTCCATACCTGCGGTAACCAACTAAATCAATTACGATGTCTTTATGAAACGTGTTACGATAGGCAAGCGCCATTGCCCCTGCTTGGATTACCCGGTTCGGATCATCAGCGTTGACATGGATAATAGGCGCGTCAATAAATCTCGCTGGATCTGAAGAGTAAGGTGTGGAGCGAGCATCCTCAGGATGGTCAATTGTGAATCCAATTTGGTTATTGACTATTATGTGAATTGTTCCTTTTGTGCCAAACCCTCTCGTCTGAGACATATTTAATGACTCCATGACCACACCCTGACCACTAAATGCCGCGTCACCATGTACTGTAATTGGAAGTATTTTCCATTGATCTGATGACGAAAGTCTGTCCTGTCTGGCTCTGGTTGAGCCAAGCACTACTGGGGTGATGATTTCCAGATGGGATGGGTTAAAAGCTAGTGCTAAATGAGTGACAGACGATTCTGACTTAAATGCTGAAGAAAACCCTAAATGATATTTAACATCACCATTAACACCTACTGACTCAAATTTACCAGCAAATTCATTAAATAGTTGTGCAGGAGTTTTTCCCATGATGTTGATTAGCACATTTAATCTACCTCGGTGAGCCATACCAATGAGAATGTCTTCAATGCCTTTTTGATTGCCTTGTCGTATGAGGTAATCAAGAAGAGGGATGAGTGAATCTGTACCTTCTAAAGAAAATCTCTTTTGTCCAACAAAATTATTATGGATGTGTCGTTCAAGTAACTCAGTGTATAAAAGCTTGTTAAAAATTTGGAGTTGCTCAGAGACAGTAAGTGTTACCGGCTTTTCAAAATGCTCGGTCATCCAGCGCTGCTCTTCTTGGTTTCGCACATGATCTATTTCAATTCCAATAGAGCCATGGTATGTCTTCTCAAGTTGTTTGGCTATCTCAGCAACAGTAGCAGTTTCTTTAGGTACTACCCCAAAGGAAGGAATCTGCATTGATGCTTGTAGTCCCCAATGGTTAGGAGAAAGCTGAGTATTGCTTGGATATGGATGTGAGGAGGCTAATGGGCTTATCGTTGCGTTTTGGTAGCCGTACCTTCGGTACGCATCTATCCATTGAGTTGCTTTGGCTACAAGGTTAGAATTGGTAGAAGAGGCTGGAGTTGCTGTGGGTCTATTTTGCTGGAACCATTTTTTTGATTTAGCAATATATAGTTCGTGTAAATAAGAACTATAAAGCTCAGGTGGTTTTTTTATTTTTTCTTGATGAGATTCAGTTGCGAAGAAATCATTCCAATCATTTGAAGAAGTTTCTCCGGATAAAAAGTCTTCGTATTTTGACTCTAACCAACTGCTATCACCAGCTTGTAGAAAGGAATCTTCTGATTTTTGTTGGTACGAGGAACGAGGTAGCGGATCTAAATCCGATTTCATAGTTGTCTTACTTCTCTCGCCCCATTTAAACAGTATTATAGCATATTACAATTATTGATAATTACCTGTTTTTTTAAAATTTCGTAAAATAAAATCACCAAATGTCACTATTACGAAATCCCATTTCTCTTCAAAAAGCCGAACTATTTCATTCCTCTCGTAGAGGAAAAGTGATGTTGGTTATAGTAGCCATTGCTTTTGCAATATTAGTAGTGAGGTTAATTCAGCTACAAATTTTTTTACATAGCGAATATGCTGGAAAATCAAAAAAAAATAGAATTATTATTGAATCTCTCCCACCAATTCGTGGGACGATTTATGATAGAAATAATACCATACTGGCTTTTAATCAACAGGTGTTTAATTTAGTGGTTGATTCAAATTATCGTGGAAATTTGGCCCAATTAATTAGTGCACTTGCCTTAGATTTTGATATAAGCCAACAGGAAGTTGAAAAATTTTACGAAAATTATTTTATTAGAAACTCCAAGATATCATATCCAATTATTCTTAAAGCTGATGTAAACACACAAGAACTAATGCAATTTTCTACCAGTCTGAATAAATATACTGGAGCCAAAATTATTAGCGCATGGCAAAGACGATACCAAGGCAACGATTCAGTTTCATCGGTAATTGGGTATGTGGGTAGAATTAGCAGAAACGATGTTACCGAAGAAACAAAAAGTAAATTTTTTGGGTTAGATTACATTGGCAAGCAAGGAATAGAAAAATCCCAAGAAGAATTATTACGCGGTAAAGTAGGTTTTGGTGAATATATTGCCACCTCGTATGGAAACTATCAATCGTCTGTGAATATTGTGTACCCTAAACGAGGTTTTGATCTTCAGCTAAGTTTGGATTCAACATTGCAAGAATTTGCTTACCTACAATTTAATAAAAGAGCTGGAGCGCTTGTTGCTATAGATCCTAGAAATGGCGATATACTAAGTTTAGTGTCTTCCCCATCCTTTAACAACTCACATTTTATATCTAGACTAGATCCAGCAATTTATAAATCATATTTAGAATCAAATGCACTATTTAATCGCGCAACTAGTGGTTTGTATTCCCCAGCGTCAACCATAAAGCCCATGTTAGCATTTGGAGCGTTACAACAGGGGTTAATTGATGAAAATGAAATTATTGATTGCACTGGACAGTATTTTGTACCGAATTTTAAATATAAATGGTATAAACCCTTTAGGGATTGGTTGCGTTCAGGACATGGGCCTATTTCAATGCGTAGAGCGATATCCCAATCATGCGATATTTACTTTTATGAACTCGCCTATCGTGCCAAGATTGCTGGGATAAATCAAAGTTTAAGTTGGTTTAAATTCGGAGAGCAGGTGTTATCTGAATTAGAAAATGAACGAACTGGTGTGTTACCTAATGACGCTTGGAAGAGACAACAATTGCGTGAGCCTTGGTTGCCAGGTGATACTATCAATGTTGGGATTGGTCAAGGGTATTTACAGGTTACTATGCTTCAACTAGCTAATGCGACTGCCATTGTAGCCAATCGGGGAACTTGGGTGAAACCTCGCCTTATCATAAGAAAGGGATACCGAGGTAATGTGCTAGCGACACAACCTACCCAAGTGGTCAGGACAGCTTCAACCTCAGAGAAACAACTTTTTCAACCAGTAATTGAGGGCATGGTTGAAGTTATATCTAAACAAGGAACTGCAAAAGATCTAATCGGAATATTGTCTATACCGATTGCATCTAAATCCGGTACCGCACAAGTTGTGCAAATTGAAAAAAGGCAAGGCGCTGCTCGGGCCGAAAAAAAATATGTGGACCATTCATTGTTTATTGCTTTTGCTCCTATAGATAATCCTACTATCGCCATAGCATGTCTTGTAGAAAATGCAGGTAAAGGTTCTGGGGCGGCAGGTCAACTCGTAATAAATTACTTACAATATTATTTAGAATTGTACCCTAATGGAAGTTAACCATGATACCTAAACAATTGCTGAGTTACTTTAATAGTAGGATTGATCCTATGATTATTTTATGCGTAGTTCTTCTAGCTAGTTTTAGTTTGATTATTGTAATACCAAATATTGAAAATAATTATTTTATGGTGGTAACAAAAATATTTCAACTAAGTATTGCGATTATCCTGGTGTTCCTCTTTTCAATTATCCCTTTCCATATGATCTTAAGTTTGGTGCCAATTTCCTATATCATAGTAGTGAGTTCGTTAGTGTATGTGGAGTTTTTTGGTTTAGTTGGGAAAGGCGCTACTCGTTGGATACAAATTGGTAATTTGTCAGGACAACCATCAGAATTTTTAAAAGCCATGATCCCTCTGATATTTTCATATTATTTTGCTAGTCGACCGCTCCGAGTAACTGGTTTAGATATAATCAGACTTAGTTTTCTGATCTTAACTCCTGTGATATTAATTGCGTTGCAACCAGATTTTGGCACCGCCATTTTTATTGTTTTAGTCACTGTAGGTTGTATGTTTCTTTCTGGAATTAAGCATCGCTATCTCATAGGAGGTTTGTTAACGAGTGTGGTGACATTTCCTTTGCTTTGGATATTTTATTTAAGCGAATATCAAAAACAACGCATTAAAGTATTTTTAAATATTGATAGTGACCCCTTGGGTTCAGGGTATCATATTCTGCAATCAAAAATTGCAATTGGTTCTGGTGGTATACTAGGTTTAGGGTTGGGTAACGGCACACAAACACAGTTAAACTACATCCCTGAATTTCATACCGATTTTATTTTTGCTACTTTCTGTGAAGATTTTGGTTTAGTTGGAGCTTTAGTGCTAATTACAGTATACATTCAATTAATTGTCAGACTTATTATTGCCACTAATACCATTGAAAACAATTCAGAACGAGTATTCGTGGGAGGAGTAGCAGTGGTATTGCTGTTAAGTTGTTTTTTCAATATCGGCATGGTTATTGGTATTTTGCCTGTAGTAGGCATGCCATTACCCTGGATGAGTTACGGGGGAAGCTCGCTCATTTCAACTGCGTCCATAATTGGCATCGCCATGGGGATTGTTGCAGGGTATAGAAGAGGGAGGGTGGCTACATACTAATGAGAATTAAATTCTTATGGATAGTTCTATGTATTGGTCTGAGCCAGTTTGTTCATGCAGATACCTATGGGGATTTTCTCTATCCTCAAAAACGAAAATCAATAGATGAATTTATTTCACAAGAAAGATTACAACTAAACAGAGACTCTAAGCGACTGCACCGATTGTTTTCATATGTTCGCATTAACCAGAGCCTATTTCCTCAAGTTCTCAAACCAGTAGAGACAGTATTGCGGTGGGAAAATTATCGAAGTAAATTTTTAACCAATGAGCGAATCACTATTGCAAGTCAATTCTGCTTAGATTATCAAACAACTCTAGCAGAAATTGAATTATTTTATCAAGTAGATGCTTCAATGATTTGTGCAATAATCGCTATAGAAACTTACATGGGTAGAAACACTGGAAAATACCCAGTGTTTATTACCTTAGCTAATTTAGCTTTTATGGGAGTGAGTAGGCAGGATTTTTTTAAAAATGAATTACGGGCTTTATTCACACTTACCGA
Organism: Candidatus Methylacidiphilales bacterium; assembly: GCA_030054035.1. Lineage (NCBI taxonomy): Bacteria > Pseudomonadati > Verrucomicrobiota > Methylacidiphilae > Methylacidiphilales > Methylacidiphilales bacterium. The sequence continues at coordinate 22,506 of JASGCS010000008.1, read as the reverse complement.
AACAGAACAGCTTGAGTTGCTTTCTCTTCATGGTTCTTATGCTGGAGCAATGGGCCTACCTCAATTTATTTCAAGTAGCTACTTAAGAATCGCAATAGATTATGATTGTGATGGCAAGCGAGATTTGTGGCAATCTATTCCAGATGTAGTGGGGAGTGTTGGGTACTACTTTAAACTAAGCGGTTGGAAACTTGGTGCGCCAATCCTGACTAGAGTAACTGACTATGATGATTTGGAGCAATTTGCTCTTGCCAAAGAAAGAGATGTGGTTAAAGTAAAAACTTCAGATTTATTAAAAGCCGGAGTAACATTACAAGAGTATGAGGAACAACTGCAAACTGACAGAACAGTCGGAATTTTTTATATCCTTAATGAAGCAGGTGAGAAGCAGTACTATGTGGGGTTTCAAAATTTTCTAACCATTCTTAAGTATAATGGGGCTACTTTTTATGCAATGGTTGCACATGAACTCTCAAATAAAATCAAGGAAGAAATTAAAGTTTTAACATATGAAGAGCGTTAATTTATTTTCATATTTCGCGGTGTCGTTATTTTTGATTTCTTGCGCGAAAAACTTACAACCACCAAGTGCTACCATACCTTCTGAATCTTCTCGTGTGTACTCGCGCTCCTATGTAGTTTTAGGTAAACGATACTTCGTGCTCGCTTCCATAGATAATTTTATTGAACGAGGAGTCGCATCTTGGTACGGCAAAGAATTTCATGGTAGAAAAACTTCAAGTGGAACCATATATGATATGCACAAGCTAACAGCCGCACACAAGCAATTGCCATTAAACACAACTGTTGAAGTAACTAATCTAGAGAATGGTAAAAAAATTACTGTACTAGTCAACGATAGAGGCCCTTTTCATGAAGATCGCATCATTGATTTGTCATATGCGGCCGCTTCAATGCTTGGGATAGTTCAGAAAGGCACAGGACAGGTGGAAGTCAAGGCGATAGGATCAAACAGTAGTATTCAAAATAATGTAGCACAACCTGAAGATGCCTTACGAGGACTTTCAACCCCAATCTATATTCAACTTGGAGCTTTTGCCGCACTTTCCAACGCACAAAAAATTGCAATGCAAGCAGAAAATAAAGGGTATAGTGTAATTATTCAAGAAAAACAAGTCAATGGTGGGGTATTACACAGAGTGCGACTTGGGCCTATGGATTACGCAACTCATGTACAACTGCTTGACTCTTTAAAAAAAGATGGATTCTCATTTGCAGTTAGAATGATTGACCAATAATTACTTTCATGAAATATTTTGGATTTTATTGTGTGTTGGGATTTTGCCTCATACTAAATGTTGCAAGAGCTGAAGTTGAATTTGATTTAAAAATGTTTGGATTATATGAGGTAAAAGGTGACAGTTTGCTCATAGGCAATCTAACCCAGCAACCCTATCCGATAGGTATAAATAAACTTATGCTCGCGCTTATCACTCTTGAAGATATTAGGAGCAATTCACTAGATTGGAATAATGCAATTCTTACCTCAAAAGATACCAATTTTGGCAATAAGCCATTATTGTATATTCCAGAAAAAACCAGACTTACCACACAAGACTTGCTTGGATTGCTTTTTTTAAGTTGTGCAAATAATGTAGCCCAAGCATTGTCAACATTAATTGATAAGGATAAATCTAAATTAATTACCAGAATGAATCAACGCGCAAAGCAACTTGGTATGGTAAATACAAAGTTTAATGATATTGAAGGTGCTACTGATGGCAATAGCACTACAATAAATGATATCACAATACTTGCTCGCTATATCTATATGAACTTTCCGTTAAATCGCTATTTTTATAATAAGAAGAATGTAAAATACGCTGGGTTGCGTTTTTCTAATACCAATGGCATGCTCTGGAAAAACAATGGAGTTGATGGAATGTTGTCTTGCGCAACAATTGAAAATAAAAGGCTACTGATTGCGACTACGAGAAATGAAACATCTATATTTATGCTCGTTGCGTTTGGAGACCAGTCATATGATATATTTCTTCGCGACGCAACAGAACTACTTGATGAGGCGGTGAGAAATTTTTATACGTACCAATTGTTTGCTAAAGGCGAAGTTATGCGCACTATTCCTATTTATGGTGGAAAGCGTAAAAGCGTTAATCTAGGCCCTAATCAAGACATTTATTACACTGTGCAAAATGATGAACATTGTTGCAAAGCTTCAAATATAACCGTTTCATTATCATATCCAAAATACTTACGGTCTCCAGTTGAGACAGATTCACAACAAGGAATAATCAGTCTCCGATTGCCAGATAGGGAACTTAAACAATACCCCCTGACAGTTAGTGAGTCAATTAAAAATGGCAATATTCTCTCAAGAATGTCAGACATGATAAAATTAGCTTTCACATTTTAAATAAATAATGTATCAGGATAAATGGTGTTGGAATAATGGCTCTTTTGTGCTACGACATGAAGCGACCGTATCTATTTTAGATAGGGGGTTTTTGTTCGGGGACGGTGTGTATGAGGTTATTCCTTGCTATTCAGGTAACCCGTTTATGTTCAAAGCGCATGTGCACAGACTACAATCTTCACTTCGTGAAATTAATCTAACACTACCAGTAACTGAGCAAGAACTAATCAGTATCTGCCAAGAGATAGTTAAAAAAAATGGCGCCACCCAGAATCAATATTTATATATTCAAGTGACTCGTGGATATGACATAGAGCGAAAGCACCAATTCCCAGACAAAATCAACCCCAATCTAATCATTTGGAGTTATCCTTGGAAAAAACCAACAGAGTCACTTCCTCTACCTGTGTCGTTAGTTTCTACTCAAGACAAGCGTTGGGATCGGTGTGATATTAAGTCTCTCAATTTACTTGCCAATGTATTGGACAGACAATATGCCTCTATGCATGGCGCCGATGAAGCGATATTTATTAGGAATGGGTTTGTTCAAGAATGCAGCTCATCAAATTTTTTTCTTATAGCTAATCGGAAAATCGTCACTAGTAAAAAATCGCCCATAATTCTTTCTGGAATAACTAGAGAGTTTATTTTTGAACTAGCACAGATTTGCTCATTGGAATATTTGGAAAGCGACGGGGTTACTTACCAAGAGCTGCTAGATGCTGACGAAATTTTTATCTCTTCATCGCTCAGAGAAATATCTTATGTACAAACAATTGATGGAAAAAATTTCCCAGCCCCAACCTCTACCAGCATAACTACTAAGTTACTACAGACCTTTCGTTCGTTAGCAATAAATCGTTGTGGGTATAACATTTAAGCCACTTGGATTGATTGCTTATCCCACTGCGCTTGATTTGATGCGCCAGTTTAATACTGCACGATCTGAGGATACAAAAGATGAGATATGGATACTGGAGCACCCTCATGTCATTACACTTGGAATTAGCACAAAAGAAAATCAGGTAAAGCCTGGCACACCGATACAGGTAATTACAACCGATAGAGGAGGCCAGGCAACATGCCATAATCCTGGGCAGCTTGTAATATATTTTTTATTAGATCTAAAGCGCCTATCAATAACAATTAAATCTTTTGTCTCGCATCTAGAGCAATCAATCATTTCTTCGCTTAAATACTATGGCATTGACGCTTATACTAAACAGGGTAAGCCAGGAGTTTTTGTTGCGGATAAAAAAATCGCTTCACTAGGGTTAAGAATATCGCATGGTTACACCAGCCATGGAATTGGATTAAACATTTGTAATGATTTATCAATATTTTCTCATATCCATCCCTGTGGAAACCCATTGCAACAAGTAACCTCAATGCAGTCACTTGGGGTAGAATCTACAGTAGAAGAAGTTGCAACTACCTTAATACCAATTTTGAACCATGAACTCACAAGCACCCTCTAGAAACACACCTAACTCTCATCAGCGGGGTAAAGAAAAGTTAAGCCGTATCCCAGTAGTAGTGGTGCAGAAATCCGAAGCTTTGCGAAAACCTGAATGGATTAGAATTAAACTACCGTTTTCTGATACTGTTGAGCGAGTAAAATCAATTTTACGCAAACATAATCTGCATAGTGTATGTGAAGAGGCAGCCTGTCCAAATCTAACCGAATGTTTTTCCAAACAAACAGCAACTTTTATGATACTTGGCGATTTATGCACGAGACGATGCCCATTCTGTGATGTCGCGCATGGTAGGCCCCAGCCTCCTGACGCAGAAGAACCTTTAGCACTAGCACTAGCAATAGCGGATTTAAAACTTTCTTATGTTGTTATTACCTCAGTGAATAGAGATGACTTAAAAGATGGTGGAGCAACCCATTTTACTCAATGTATAGAAGCAATTAAAACTAATTCCCCAAATTGTTCGGTTGAAGTATTGGTCCCAGATTTTAGAGGTAGACAAGATATTGCACTTGAAATTCTAAAACAATGCCCTCCCCAAGTCTTTAATCACAACTTAGAAACTGTTCCAACATTATATAAAGCATGTCGACCTGGCGCTTCTTATCAAGAGTCACTTTCACTATTATTAAAGTTCAAAAATACATTTCCCAACATACCAACAAAATCAGGCATTATGCTTGGTCTCGGCGAAGAGCGTGATGAGCTAGTGCAAACCTTTAGGGATCTGCGAGCACATGGGTGCAGTATGCTCACCCTAGGACAATACTTACAACCATCTAAGCATCACTACCCAGTTCAGCGCTATGTTCCACCTAAAGAATTTGATGAACTTAAAGAAATTGCATTGTCAATTGGATTTAGTGCAGTAGCCAGTGGCCCATTAGTCCGCTCATCTTATTTTGCTGAAGAGCAACTTGCTGCCACACGACTGGCAAAGTAATATCACTGCTGAAAGTGATTTCGAGCAAGTGCTAAGCGTTCTGGAGTGCCAATATCTATCCAAAAACCACTAAATACTTCTCCGTTAATTTTTCCTAGTGAATGTTTAAATAATTCACCCAAAGTTCTACAATCATACTGCTTAATAAAGCCAGGTTTTATTAGTGAGATACCTGAAAATGTATAGCTTTGATTTCCTTTTGCAACCACTCTTCCTTCCTCAGTTAAACTAAAATCACCAATGCTATGGTGAATTGGATTCTCTACTAAAACAAGGTGTGCGTTGACCCCATCATCCATATGTAACTTTGCTAATTTTTCAAAAGAATAATCAGTTGCGATATCTCCATTAATTACTAGAAATGGATCTGATCCCAGCATAGGCAACGCTTTGCGAATTCCTCCAGCTGTTTCTAGTGGATAATCTCCTTCATGAGAATATTGAATGGTAAGCCCAAATTCAGAACCACTTCCTAATAAGGAAATAAATTGTTCATGATATTTTGAGGTGTTTATAATTACTTCCAAAACATTTGCTTTTTGTAACTGCTGAAGTAGGTATGAGATTATAGGTTTATTATTTATTTGCAATAGAGGTTTAGGAGTGTTAATGGTTAATTCGCCCATTCTCTTTCCATACCCAGCTGCTAAAATCATTGCCTTCATAATTAGATACTATCAACACATTTTAATTTAGTTGCTATTTGTTAGGATGACTTGGTAGGCCAATCATTTATATGTGCCTATAGACACATTGCAAATTCAGAAATATTTAAGTACAATTCGAACTGTACCGTAAATTCAATAACTTAGGAGGATGCTATGAGTACTTTTATACCAAATAACTTGAGCAAAAAGAGGGCACAATTACCACCTGGAAATAAAGTAGGTTTTAGACCTAGATCAAACAGGGTGATTGGAACTAAGGTAGATTCGACTTTACAATCGTACGCCGATACTCCATGGGTGATCTATTCAGATTGGTTGTTAGCTAATGGTGGTATTAATGGGAAGATTGGTAATACTACTGCGCCATCTAGCCTAAGAAGAGTTGCTGTAATTGGGGCTGGAGTATCTGGACTAACTGCAGCATTTGAATTGTCTAAGATCGGATACGATGTAGTCGTTTTAACAGCACCAGATACACTGTATCCAGAAGATCAAGTTAAGGCAAATAAAGCATCTGGGATTGGTGGGAGATTTAGATCTGTTCCATTTATAAATTCAGACGGTTCTCCATCAAGCGATATCGCTGAACTTGGTGCAATGAGATTCCCTCCTTCAGAAGAAACCTTGTTCTATTATATTAATCAATTTGGAATTCAGGTTGATACAACTTTTCCAGATCCAGGTAAAGTACCTACATGGATTAATTACAAAGGTGTCGGACAAAATTGGAGTGACTCAAGCAAAGCCCCAGTTGGTTTTGAAACCGTATACAATGGCTGGATCACTTTAGCGACTCAAGGAATATCCCATAATGGTGTGGGATTGTTTTTATCTGGACCTGAAATCGCGACTCTAGCGTTAAAGCCAGAGGCTAATATCGCAATAATTTATGAAGCATGGCAACAGTATCTAACCGAGTTTGGGCAAGATTCATTTTATAGTGGCCTGTACAAGATCTTTGGACCTAAACACAAATGGGATGTGCCAGGTGGGGTAGTCTGGACTGCAGAAGATTTTCAAAAATTTGCTGCGCTTGGAATTGGTTCAGGTGGGTTTGGATCTCTCTATGGAATAGGATTCTGCTATATTTATAGATTATTAACTAATCAATTAGAAACAGACCAAGTCTTTGTGCCAGGCGGCATCTCTCAAGTAACTGATAATTTAGCTGCAGGGTTAAAAGCAAATGGCGGTAAGATTTTACATGGGATTAAAGTCATTGAATTAGGTTATCAAGATGGAAAACCGCAAATAATAGCAATTAAAGAAGATGGATCGCCGGTTGTGTACTCTGATTTTCAAAAAGTAATTATTGCAACCACGACTAGGTCTGCACAACTAATGGGTCTGAATAAAAATACTAATAAAGGCTCTTTTAGCCAAAACACCCTTGAAGCGGTTAATAATATTCATGTTATTTCATCCTCAAAGCTATTCTTACGAACGAATAACTTCTGGAAAAATGACCCTAATTTTATAAGAGGCTTTCAAACTGACACTTTCTTACAGCAACTCTATACTTTAGATTATGGTGATGCGAGCGGAAGTGGGGTAGTGCTTATAACCTATACTTGGGAAGATAATGCAGTCAAAAGTCAAGCGCTTAGAGATCATGCGATTCTCAAAGGTAGTGCGTATCCTAGATCAAGGTTTGAGCAACTGGTTTTAGATATTGATATATTTACAAAGGGAACTCCAATTGAAGGTTTTTCACAATACCTAACACCATTTACAGGCGATATTAATAATGATCTAAAGTGGGTTGATTGGCAGTCCACGGATTATTTTAATGGAGCTTTCACATTGGCTCAAGCTGGACAAGATGGCATGGTTAAGGATGCATATTATGATTTCTTAAAAGCTGGTACCAGTAGTGATAATGGTATCTTTTTAGCCGGTGATTGTATTTCCTTTACAGGAGGTTGGGGTGAAGGAGCCTTTCATACTGGATTAAATGCTGCTTGTGCGGTGGTGGTTTCTTTTGGTGATACACTATTTGAAGGCGGTGTATTTGGTAATAGTCCATTTGGTTCGCATAAATTCTTTAAGGATGCTTATGATTATTATGGTGATAGAGGTAAAGTTTCCATTAAAGATCCTGCAAAAAATATTAAAACAAAACCAATCTACTATAAACCTCGTTATTAATCGGAAGAGAAATTATGAAAAATAATAATAGAAGAAATTTTATTAAACAAACTGGTTTAGTTGCATCTGCGAGTTGTGTGCCATTAATGGGCATGGCCAGTTCAGACAATAGAGGGGGGTATAAATTTAATTTTGCTTTTATATCCGATACCCATATTGCTTCTGAGCCAGACGGTACTTTTATTAAAAAATGGGATACCAGTTTAGTAGAAGCAGTAAAGCAACTCAATCAAAAGTCTGACCAAGTAGATTTTGTGATTGTTGGAGGAGATCTTACTCACACAGGGAAGCCAGAAGAGTTCTCGCGTGTGAAAGAGATACTTTCACAATTACAAAAACCAATCTATTTTGCAATCGGCGAGCATGATTGTCTGCATGATGCAAGTGGAGCAATGTGGAAAGATCATTTTGGCGATGATTATTATAGTTTTGATCACAAAAATGTTCATTTTGTTGTGATTAATTCAATAATGAAAAGCGATCAGACTGGTAAGTTTATCATTGCCAAACCTCAACTTGAATGGTTGCACAACGACTTGTCTAAAGTGTCAAAAGAAACGGAAGTAGTGTTAATTTCACACCTTCCACTCGTTAATGTAAAAAACATTGATGATAGTTCGTTTAACTCAGATGGGCATATCGTACAATCGTTATTAACAACCTTTAATAAAGCGTCGGTATTTTTTGGGCATGTTCATCAACAGCTACAGTTTAAAGTAGATGCTGTGATACATAGTTCAGGAGTATCTACTGCATGGTCAACCTACGGCATTGAAAAAAGATACCTTCAATCGATAAGTCCTACTTATTTAGACTCATCGCGTGAACATCTTGCAAGCACGAGTTGGCAATTAATAGAAGTTAATTCACAAGCTGAACTTTCCATGAAATTAAAAATTCAAAAGAAAGAACCTATCGGCGTTGCGAAAAACTATACCTTTCAAAGAGGGGCAGTAAGCGTTTAGCTGCATAGTAATAATTTGTGAGAGATGCGACACAGTGGTATGATGTGTCGCATTTTTTAATGTCTTATTATATCCATTCCGGATATTTTAACAAAAATGCGGCGCTGGGCTTCTTAAATTCACGAAGGTGTGACTTGACAAAATGCAGCTAGCGCCTTGAGCTGTGGGAAATGCACGAGACTATTTTGTATGTATTGAAGTGTGCGAGGTATGTCTTTAAGGTAGCCAGATTTGCCATCACGAATATATAATCTCGCAAATATACCAGTTGCTTTTAGGTGTCGTTGTATTCCGCTAATCTCATACATGGACTGTAATTCTTGGTGTGAGGCTTTAATGTTTAGCTTCTCTTGCCAGAGACTAAATACCTTATCTAGAATTTGTTGCTCAAGTTCTTTAGGACAGGCGTAGTAACAATCCCTTAGCAATGATACTATATCGTAGGTAATCGCACCTTGTACAGCATCTTGAAAATCAATAATACCAGGCTGAGAACTATCTGCAATGACCATTAGATTTCTAGAATGGTAATCTCGGTGCACCCAGACTTTTGGCTGTGAGACGCATCGTGCAATAATAAAATCAATTATTTCTTGCCATTGTTTTTCTTCAGCATTGTTTAAAGTCCTTTTGCAGTATTTATTGAGGTACCATTCTGGGAATATCATTAGTTCTTGTCTTAGTAATGTTTCATCATAGGGTTGATAATGGTTGCTCGGCACTCCCTGTTGAATAGTTAAAAGTTGGTCAATAGCTTGTTCAATTAAAACAGGGTATGACTCAGTTGTGTATGCAGAAAGATATTGCTGAGTACCAAGGTCGCTGATGATAAGAAATCCTTCACGAAGGTTGCAAAATTTTACTAAAGGAACACGACACCCAATAGCTAGTAAATCAGCTTGAGCTTGTAGCCACGCATGATTTTTTTCTTTATCTGGGGGTGAATCAACTGCAATGTAAGTAGCGCCTGTGGGAAGTGTTAGCCGATAATATTTTCTGAAACTTGCATCTTCACTCGCAGGGAGCAGGGAGCATGGTATGCCAAAACAGGCATCAACCCAAGTCGCTAAGGCATTCTTTCTTTGATCGTTCATTCTTTTCTTCAATAGTGAGTATATGTTTTAATATCTTTTTGTTTATTCTGCAATATTGAAATGTCCCAATTTTAAAGTTGAATTATCTTTTAAATAATTTGCCATAGAAATACAATTAATTTTTAATGAAGCACATATAGTTGGAATCTTGTTGAATATCTTTTTATAGTTTGAATTATTACTTTGCTCTTCAGTTATTATAGTGTAGTTGTTCTTTCTTGCGTATAATATTAATGCAGGATCGGCTGTATTAATGTAATTATTTTTTTCTGTGATGTAGTTTACTTTGCTATTAATAGGCACTAACTTCTTATTAAGAAAATTGGTGGCAATCAATTCATGGTCTTCTTTTGTAATAATAGTCTTTATACCTAATGTATCGTTGTTTATAAATTGTAAATTTTTTATTACTACGCCATTACGAGTCTTTCTTGACTCATCAATCACTTTATCTATTAGTAGAATATCCTTGCTCTCAATTTTTTCTTTTAGAAAATTACTGAGCAGTTTTTTGAAATCTAAAGGAAGATAGTAGTCACAGTAACTTATTAGACTGCTTGTATCAATAATATGCATAGTATCTAAATGGATTATGCGGCTTTCTTTTTAGTAGAAATCATCGGTGTGCCGTAGATAAAATTATCAAAAAAACCTCGCTGAATTTCTGAAATGTTAGGTTTGAAATACTGCACCACTTCATATTCTTCAATTGCACCTTGAAGATATGCCATACGGTAAGCCCTCTCAACAATCTCAGATTGTATAGGTTTTGCAATTCTACCGAAGGTTTTATCACTGTTACTTTTTAATTTTTTATTTTGTTTCTCTTTTTTATCTTTAATTATTTGATCTACCCTATTTCTATGCTCGATATAATTATCCCAGCTGATAATATTATTTGTATATAAATAAAGGTAAATTGCTAATTCACTTACACCATCAATATTGGATATATTATTTATAAGTGAAGCTGTGTCTGCATTAAATGATCGTATTAGTCCTAAGCTTTTCTTGGAATCATTGCTTAACAATAGATTAATTGCAAAAGTATTACACCATCGTTCTATATCTTGTTGTGGTTCGCAGTTGAATGAATTATCAAATGCTTCTTGATTGAGGATGTAGTGTCCTAGTTCATGGGCAAGAGTAAAAATCTCTCTTTTTTTTGAAATCGTATTATGTTTAATTATTAAAAAGTTTGAGATAGTCAATCCTTCAAAGTTTGTTTTATATTTAATAGTAGGGTGTTCAATAAATTCAATTACAGGTATATCGAATTTTGCCAATGCGTTAGTAAAATTAAGAAGTTTATTTTTATACTGATTATTGGTGAGACGATCATTTCCTATTTTTAGTTTATCTCTTACTAACTCAGCAATTGTTACTGGGTCATCCGTATATTTCTGTTTTCTAAGTATCCGCGTTAAGGGAATATCGCAAATGGTTAAGAGATGATTAATGTGATTAATGTCCTCCTCAAGTTCTAGTATCTTTGCGTAATCTTGATGTTCAAGTTTTGTATTGAGCGTTGGGGTCCTGAAAAAAACACTCTCATGAGTTGATTTATCGCATGGATCTGGGTTGGTGTAGAAATGTAGACCTTTCTTGAATATTTTGTCTATTTGTTTTAATATGCTGAGTTTTATTATGCTGTTTTCAGGGTATATGTCTGAAATATGTAAACTTTTTTTTCTGGGGTTGTTGCCGTTTTTTGAGATCAGTTCGTGAAGATCGCCCACATTCATCTTGAATAACTCTATGAGGTAAGTGAGCCGTTCTTTATTTATCTCAATTTCTTTTTTCATATTTATCATAGGGCTATAAGGCTATTTTATTGCATTAACTCTTTGGTTTTTACTGAATCTTATTTAGAGGATTTGGCCACATTCCATCCTTGTGTCTGTAGTTTATTTTGTTATAATGAGCCTATGAAAAAAATTATTACAGTTGTTTTAATGTTGGCGTCAATGCAGGTAGGTGCTGCGGGTCTTGGTATTGTTGTTAGTGACAAGTATGCAGGTGTAGATTATCTTATCGAGCAAAGCACCAATTTTAGTGGCGCATCTCTGGAATTAGGGTTTACCTATAATGAGCATAAAGATATCATCGGACATTTTTCTGTACTTGCCGAAGGTGACATTGTTGGCCAAGAAGAAAAATTTAATTTTGGTGTGGGAATGAAGATTGGTGCGTTATATTTAAAGAATTATAAAAAAGCACCTACCTTTGATCAATCATGGTTCGCAGGCATTCAATTACGATTTGCGTATGTTGCGACGATGGACACACCTATTCAACTCTATGCCGATGTTATTGCATCTCCAAATGTTTTTTCTTTTAACACGCTTGAACGCTACTCTGAAACAGCAGTAGGCTTCAAGGTGCAGTTTCTTCCTTCAGCCACATTTTCTTTCGGATACAAAAATGTCACAGTATTGCCAGTAAAATCTAAAAGTATAAGACTGTATGAAGGTCCTTTTATTAGTTTCGGCGCTACTTTTTAACTTTTAGAACCTAAAATCAAACCTTCTCGCTGTAAAGTGAGTAAGTTTTGCATCGCTTGATTTTCAAATTGTTTACATTGGTCTTGCTGGATATTCATTGTTTTAGCTATTGTAAGGATATGGCGATGGAGGATTTTTTTTGGCGTCTGAATACATGCGTTAATAAGTAAAGCCATTGCGGCAGTAACTTCTCTTACCCCAAGTGTATAATCTATTTTTCTAAACATAACGAGGTGTATCGGTGTAGTACGTGCCGATTTTGTTTGTCTTTTTATGACAGCAGATTTATACATCTTGGTGGTAAATGTATGTACTGGAAAACGGTAGAGATAAATTTGTGAAATTGGGACTAGAACGACTGGTTTGTCTAACTTAATTTTCTTTTTAAAAGCAGGAAGTGGGGTGTTTTTAGAGGTAAGAATAGCAAGCTCTACCCATTCGTAATGCGCTAACTCTAAAAGATAGGGAGGGAGTTGTTTCAGAGGTTGTTTATTTAGGTATAAAAGAAATTCTGTAGGGATTTGGTGAAAATAAGGTGAGGAAATTGGATGTTCGGCGATAAAACTGAGCACTAAGCTTCTCCATTTTTTATTTCCGAGCATAGATGCACAAATAGGAAATCTCGTATCAATAAATGACTCTATGTTACTAACAACTAATTCGCGATAGATCTCTAAGCGTTCACCCAGTAGTTTTTTTGGGATTCCTTTAGTATTTTTAGTGCGCAGATATCGTGCTATATTTCTCTGCAAAATTGCAAAATGCATATTTGAAATCCCTTAACCGCTTTTTCTTTGATAGTAGGAAACAAACGCTTTAAAAATCCAGTAGTCAGCACTGACATATCTCCCTCCACCAATGGTTATCAGCACTATGAGGAGAAGTAAATACGTTGCTGCAAATTCTATACCATTATTAAGGATAACTAAATTTCCAGTTTCGGTCAGCCAGTCATAATTACCATGTGTGTCCAATATCTCCCTTGCTTTTTCTAATCTTTCAATACCTTCATCGGCATAAGGAGGAGCAAAAGGTGATCCTGGGTCTAGAATTGCCTGCCATCCATACTGCCAATGCACAGTAACTGCAGCAACAATCATAGTAAAGGAAAGTGGTATACAGATCAATCTAGTAGCAAAGCCTAAGGTGAGAAAAATTGCTCCAACTAATTCACTTGCTGTGGCTAAAAATGCCATTAGCTGAGGAGCGGGGAGGTCAAGACCACCTTCACCAAACCAATAGACAATGCTTTCAAAAGAATTAAATTTTTTGATACCGGCACTCCAAAAAATAGGCACCAGATAAATTCTACAGAGTAGAGGTGCTATCCAATCAAATTTAAAAATAAATAATTTAATGTTACTAATAAAAAAAATAAGCTGTGGTAAAAGTTTCATGTTGGTATTGTTATTTTACATTGAAGTGTTTTTTGGGTAGGGTCTAATCTCATCTAAGCGAAGTGACGGTCCGAAGCGTCTCAGTAGTCTAACATGTTTTCTTCTCAGTAGTCGTGGGTGAGCAACTCCGCAAGAATGAGAAATCGTTTCTACCTCTTTTGAAAGCCCTCTCGCATAATTGGCTACTCGTTCAGCTTTGTCAGTTGGGTTCAGTCCGCGTTGCAATTTTTTATCGTGGGTGGTGATACCAGTTGGGCAGGTGTTTAAATTGCATTTTAATGATTGAATACAACCTAGCGCGAACATAAAGCCTCGTGCGGTATTTACAAAATCTGCTCCAAGCGCGTAGGCCCATGCTACTTTGTCTGGCGTGATTAATTTACCTGAGGCACAGACCATTATTCTTTTTTTCAGATTTGCCTCTAAGAGAATATTGACAGTTTGTGGAACAGTTTCTCGGATCGGTAGTCCGACATAGTCCATGAGGCTCATAGGCGCCGCTCCGCTACCACCATCTGTGCTATCAAGGGTAATAAAGTCTGGAGCGTATTCCTGCCCGCGTTGTAGAATTTTTTCACATAATTCCTGAATCCATTCGTATTCGCCGAGTACAGTTTTGATACCAACAGGTTTCCCAGTTACATCTCTGATCATAGAAATAAAATCTAATAATTCATTTACAGATTTAATTTCTAGATGGCGATTTGGACTTATGGAATCCTTGCCAACTTCAATACCTCTGATATCCGCAACTTCTTGAGTAATTTTAATTGCTGGTAATATTCCGCCTTTACCAGGTTTGGCACCTTGACTCAATTTTAATTCAAACATTTTAACTTCGGGTATTGCGGCGATAGATTGCAATTTTGTTTTTGAAAGTGAGCCATCTAGTTCTCTTACGCCATATTTAGCTGTGCCAATTTGAAATATAATATCGCATCCACCTGCAAGATGATGAGGTGAAAGCCCACCTTCACCAGTGTTAAACCAGCAACCACATTTTTTTGCCCCTTTACTTAAAGCAAGCACTGCAGGTTCAGATATTGCACCAAATGACATAGCGGAGATATTGACCAATGATGCAGTTTGATAAGGGTTTTTACAATAACTTCCAATTGTGACTGGAGGGGTAGGTAGCGCTTCGCTATCTAAAATTGGCGTTTGATTATTAGCAAAAAGGATTGTTCCATCTTCATCAATTCTTCTGGTTGAACCAAATGCAATGGTATTATCAATTTTTTTCGCAGAGCGATACACCCAAGATCGTTCGGAGCGGTTAAAGGGCATTTCGTCTCGATCCAAAGAAAAGAAATACTGTCTAAAAAATTCACCTAAATGTTCAAAGTAGTACCGGAATCTCCCAATCACTGGATAATTGCGCAGAATAGCGTGACTGGTTTGTGTGCGATCTTTGATATACAGAGTGATCACCGTGACAATAAGTACAACAACACCTACACTAACAACGATGGTGATAAAATTTGATGCAAGAAATATTAACTCATTAAGTGTTTGCATAGGCATGGGTATGTTGTAGATTTTTAATTTTTGAAACCTCTGTAAGTAATTCTTGTAAAGGTGGAAAATCAAAATCTCTCTCTAGGAGCGTTGGAAACAAACCATGGATGTTGTAGGCGTATGCCAATAAATCCCATACCGGCTCAATTACTGCACTGCCGTGGGTGTCAATAATTAAGTTTTTTTTCTTTTTCCAATGACCAGCAATATGTGCGTACGCGATTCTCTCTGTTGGAATTGCGTCTATAAATGCCTTAGCATCGTAACCGTGGTTAACAGAATTAACATAAATATTATTAATGTCTAAGAGCAATAGACAATCCGATTGCTCAAGCACTTCTTTTAGGAATTCTATTTCTTTTAGGTGTTGCCCTGGAGCAAGATAATAAGAAGAGTTTTCAATCGCGATTTGTTTTCCTAGGATATCTTGAACTTGGGCAATGCGTTTAGCAGTGTGTTTGGCAGCCTCTATGGTAAAAGGGATCGGTAATAAGTCAAATAACTGTGATTCATCTGCGCACCAACTTAAGTGCTCGCTGTATAACTTAATTTTATAATCTGATAGGAAGGTTTTAATCTCTTTTACAAGAGCGATATTTAATGGAGCTGGAGATCCTATTGATAAGGAAAGTCCGTGGGCAATGAACGGATACTTTTCTGTGTATTCATGAAAAAGAATTGCTAAGGATCCTCCTATATCAATCCAATTTTCTGGTGCTATCTCAAAAAAATCAATAGTTTTTTTAAATGATTTGGTTGATAGCTCTTCCATAAACCCTCTGCGTAACCCTAACCCAGAGCCTTGGAAAGTTTGTTTTTGCATAGTTTTATATTACCATTATATATAAACAACAACACCACCTATGTAAGGTGGTGTTGGAGTACAACATTTTTTAGAGTAAGTTTACTTGCTCTTCTTTTCGCCACAGCTTCCTTCTTTCTTGCCTTTCATGTCACCACAGCTTCCTTCTTTCTTGCCTTTCTTGTCGCCACAGCTTCCTTCTTTCTTGCCTTTCATGTCACCACATTTGCCTTCACCACAGCTTCCTTCTTTTTTGCTCTTCTTTTCGCCACAGCTTCCTTCTTTTTTGCCTTTCTTGTCGCCACAGCTTCCTTCTTTATGGTCGCCAGCTAAAGTAGAACCAGAAATAGCTGGTTTTAATTCAAAAGGTTTTGAAGTGGATTCAGTAGCTAATGTACTGCTAACGGTAGCTCCGAGTAAGCTAACTCCAATTGACATTGCGATTGCGTTTAATTTATTTTTATTCATAATTTCCTCTTTTAGGTTTTGTTTTGTTATTCAAGCATTATACACTTTCTAGAGCAGCTTAGTACAAACTGAGTGAATTGGGCAGGCTATACAATTAGGCTTCTTCGCGGTGCATATTGCTCTTCCATGTGACACTAACAGATAGTTAACATTACCATGAAAAGAAACAGGGACATGTTTGTATAAATCCTGTTCTACTTTTATTGGATTATTGGAATCACTTAGCCCCATTCTCTTACTTAGCCTTAACACATGGGTATCCACACCAATGAGTGGTAGGTTGTAGGTTAGATTTAGATATACATGGGCAGTTTTTCTACCCACCCCTGGTAGTGAAATAAGCTCTTCATAGCTACTCGGAACAGTATGGTTAAAATTTGTACACAGTATCTGACCCAAGGCATGGATATGTTTTGCTTTTGAACGATACAGGCCTAACTGTTTCAGACATATCTCAATTTCTGATAACGATGCTTGGGAAATTAGTTCGGGCGTGCCGTACTTTGCAAAAAGATTTGGTGAAATAGTATTGACCATAGCATCAGTAGATTGGGCTGATAAAATTATTGCAACAAGATGTTGAAAAGGAGTTTGATGGTTTAGAAAGGGTTTAGGTAATCCATAGTGCGAGGAAAGCGTCTCCCAGATGCGACTTTGTGTTTGGTTAAGAGGATTGATCGGAATTATTTTTTTGCCCATTTATTTTTTTGCTGAGTAGCTCAGAAATTATTCCCTCAAAATCTGATTGCTGGATCATTTCATCAAGCGCTTCTTCTTGAGTGGCAATTCGGATTTTTTTCTCTTTATGGAGCTGAGTTAGTTTTTTCTTTCTTAATAACAACGCTTGTTCATTAAGCTGAACCGTGTTTGGGATTATCTCTATACAGTCAACTGGACATTCTTCAACACACCAGTCACATCCGATACAATATTCTTCACGAACTATATGTGGTTTTTGAAGAATTCCAGAAATCGCATCTACTGGGCATACTGGCACACAACGACCACATCCAATACAATCTTTAGCGACAATTGAAACTATAGTATTTGTTCGTTCCGTATTGCTCATGGTACAAGTGAGTCTAGTTTACTTCGGTTTACTCTAGCTGAAAGTTGTGTGAAAGGTTGAAGAGTAATTCCACGCAGTGAGGTAAATTGAATGCAAGGTTGTTTAATTAAAAATAGAGCGAGGCTGTTTTTAGAAATAGTTGGGATAATAGGAGAAAGCACCGATGCTAATGCAACAAAAGCCTCTAGCGCAAATGTGCATGTTTGTTGTGCGGCTTGAGCAGTTGTAGGGTTCTTAAATGCACTCCAAGGCTTGGCATCGGATAAATAACTATTTATCATATCAGCCAATCGCATGGAATCTTTAATAACTTCACCGATCTTCCACTCTAAATACAACTGAGATGCATGAGAGAATAATTCTTCAATGTGTGTGGCAAAGGGGTTTATGTCATTTTCAGAAGTGGTTTTGTGATCGCAGTATGTTGCAAGTAGCTGAGCGCATCGACTTGGAATATTAACAAACTTGCCGATCAAATCAGCATTAATTTTTAGTTCAAATTCATTAAAGTCTAGATCCATATCTACAATGGTGCCCTGCATTTTTGCACATAAATAGTATCTCAAGTGGTCTGTATCTTGTTGTTGCGCCCAATCTCTTGCTGTGATGAAATTGCCTTTAGACTTTGACATTTTCTCACCTTGGATAGTGATAAATCCATGGCATTGAATTTGTGTTGGGGTGCGGTGTCCCGCGGCATGGAGCATAGCAGGCCAGAAGAGGCAATGAAAGTAAGCGATATCCTTGCCAATTACATGAATAAGGTCTACATCTGAATTTTCACCCCACACATCATTGATATCTCTGCCTAGGGTAGTGAGCAATTTCTCACTACTTGCTATATAACCAATTGGTGCATCAAGCCATACATAAAAATATTTATCAACTTCGTCTGGAATTAAAAATCCAAAATATGGCGCTTCACGACTAATGTCCCAAGCTTTTAAATCTCCCTCAACCCATTCTTTCATTTTGTTGGCGATTTCACTTTGTAATGCACAACTTGTTATATATGTATGTAAGAATTCACGGAGCGGAGTTAGCTCAAAGAACAGATGCTCGCTTTCCTTGATAATTGGTTTAGTGCCAGAAACAAAGGAGCGGGGATTTATCAAATCTGCTGGGGAATAGGTAGCCCCACAAACCTCGCACCCATCTCCATACTGCTCAGGACTTTTGCATTTTGGACATTCGCCTCTGATAAATCGATCTGGGAGAAACATAGCCGACGCTTCATCATACATTTGTGGCAGTAGTTTTCTAGTAATAAGTCCCTTGCTTTTTAAGAGTTGATACACTCTATTGGTATGTGTTTGATTTTCTGATGAGTGAGTGGAGTGGTAGCAATCATGCATTATGGAAAATAACGCGAAGTCATCTTTGTGTTCTTGATGTAACTTTGTGATTAATTCAAGTGGGGTGCATTGTTGATTTTTAGCACTAATCATTATTGGGGTACCATGTGCGTCATCGGCACAAACATACCAACAGGTGTTTCCAAACATTCTCGCTGCCCTTGCGTAGGTATCTGTTTGGATATGTTCTAACAGATGTCCAATATGAATTGGACCATTTGCATAGGGTAAGGCACTGGTAATGAGAATTGTTTTAGACATCTGCTCACAGTATTATAGTTTAATCAAATTAGCAATCTACTATATAATTACCCTATGCAACAAAATGAAGAATCTTTCAAACAGCACATACTTTCGTTTGTAGATCCGTACCATGGCCAGCCGCTTGGAACCTCAGCAAAAATTGAAAAAATTCAATTAATTGATAATTGTGTTGGGGCACATATAGTTTTGCGTTATCCCTTAAGCACACTTTGCCCAGAGTTTATTCAAGCTTTGGAAAAGCATTGGAAATTAGCATTTACGCAAACATTAAATGTTGAAATTTCACATGGTATATTACGGCATTCCCCACAGAAAGGCATAAAAGGGCTTGAAACAGTCAAAAATGTAATTGCCGTTAGCGCGGCTAAAGGTGGAGTTGGTAAATCAACCATAGCAGCTCACTTAGCTACTTTGTTAGCACAAGAAGGAGCAAAGGTAGGGATAGTTGACGCAGATATTTATGGGCCTTCATTGCCCAAACTTTTTGGGTTATCAGGCAACCCTGACACCCTTGATGGCAAGCGGTTTGAGCCATTTATCCGTCATGGTGTAAAAGTAATGTCAGTAGGATTTCTTGTTGATGATAAGACTGCTATGATTTGGCGAGGACCAATGGCGACAGCCGCATTATCTCAACTAATCTTAGACACCAATTGGGGAGAGCTTGATTATTTACTAGTAGATATGCCGCCTGGAACAGGAGATATTCCACTTACCCTCGCACAAAAAATTCCTGTATCGGGGGCGATCCTTATCACTACACCTCAAAGTCTTTCCATTGCAGATGTTCGTCGTGGGCTGTCTATGTTTAAAAAACTTGATATTGCAGTATTAGGTATCATTGAAAATATGAGCCATTTTATTTGTCCTCATTGCCTTGTGCGTACGGATTTGTTTGGCAAGGATTCGGTGGCGGCTTTAGCGCAGTCATTTCAAACCCAGCTACTTGGTTCCTTGCCACTCCATAGTCAATTAGCACAGGCCTCAGATCATGGCGAGCCCATCGCTGTTAATCATGACCAACATATTTATAATACTTTGAGAGATTGTGTGTATCGTGCAATGGCAATCCTATCTCTTCGGGCTAGAGATTATTCGACAATATTGCCGAATGTAGTCATGGCTAAACCAACAAAACAATAAACAATTAAAATAATGAGAGGAGTTTACATTTAATGATCAAATCAGATATCTGGATACAAAAGCAAGTTACTCGTAGTCGTATGATTCAACCATTTGTGTCAAAACAAGTAAGAAAAAACAAAACTATTTCCTACGGTCTTTCAAGTTATGGATATGATGTGCGATGTGCTAGAGAATTTAAAATATTTACAAATATTAATTCTGATATCGTTGACCCTAAAAAATTCTCAAAAAAGAGTTTTGTAGAAGTAAACACCAGTGCCTGCATTATTCCCCCGAATTCTTTTGCCCTCGCTCGAACCGTAGAGTATTTTCGCATTCCCCGAAATGTCTTGACATTATGTGTAGGCAAGTCTACCTATGCACGATGTGGCATTATCGTAAATGTTACGCCACTTGAGCCTGAGTGGGAAGGTCACATTACCCTTGAATTTTCTAATACTACTCCGCTCCCGGCAAAAATTTATGCCAATGAAGGAGTGGCGCAAATACTTTTTTTTGAATCTGACGAAGTCTGCAAAGTTTCGTATAAGGACCGAAAGGGAAAATATCAGAAACAGCGCGGAGTGACACTGCCTCGGGTTTAATGAGTATCCCAGAAATGGATAATGCTCCAACCTTGCTCTTTGGCATGTTCATGCAATTTTTTACTAGGATTAGTAGCTACAGGTTTTGAAACTAATTGTAGTAACGGTAAATCATTAGGGGAATCGCTATAAAAAACTGAATATAATTGAGATAACTCAAGCCCTTGTTTTTCTAACCATAAGGATAAATTTTTAACCTTTCCTTCTTTAAAATTTGGAATTCCAGAAGGTCTTCCAGTTACTAATCCTTGATTAATTTCATATTCAGATGCAATTAAATGGTCCACTTCAAAAATGTTAGCAATTGGCTCTGTGATAAATCGATTAGTGGCAGTAATTATAATCACAGTCATTCCTTGATCTTTATGCCAAGTTACAAATTGTTTTACCTTGCGAAGAATTAACGGTTTAATTATTTTATTGATATACTCTTCTCTAATACTGTACCATTTAGATTCTGGAGTGTTTTTTAATGGGCTTAACACAAACTCAAGGTATTCAGTGGGGTTTAAGGTGCCTTGTTCATATTTGTAGTAAAAATCGTCATTAATTGTACGAAAATCAGCAGATAATACCCCTTTTTCAATTAAAAACTCACACCATAACCAATCGCTATCACCATTTATTAATGTGTCGTCAAGGTCAAACAAAGCCAATTTATTCATGGTAATAATTTACTACACTTCTAATTAAAGAATGCAAAACTAAGCCTTATAATGTAGTTATGAAAGCTATTAAAGGTTATCGATCCAATGTAGGAATGATTCCAATTGATACTTTAACGAATAAAGTTCTTATCGGCAGAAGAAGTAATAAAAATCCTTATTGGCAATTCCCCCAAGGAGGTATTGACTCGGGAGAGAGTGAGCAGGAGGCAATGTACCGAGAGCTTAACGAAGAAACAGGGCTCACCATAGAAGATGTGCAGCTCATAGCAATTAGTAGAAAAACCTATACGTATAAAACACCACTTAGATTTAGAAAATTTCCTAAAGTTGTAGGTCAACAACAAAGGTGGTTTTTATTAAAGTTGAATAAATTGCCACCACCTGGTCCAGTAGAGAATAATGTTGAGTTTGTAGAATGGGCGTATGTTCAGCCAGAAGAAGCTCCTAAGCTTGTAATTCCCTTTAAAAGAAAATTATATCAACAGCTACTCAGAGACTTTAACGATCTTTTGCTATCTAAACACAGCTAGTGGCACAATAATCAACAGTGCCAATGTGGGCACTTCATTGAAAAGTCTAAAAAATACATGGCTCTTATTATTTGCATTGTTCTTAAATGACTTCATGTGTAAATAACAAACATAATGAAAAATTATTAGACCAACCACCACAAATAATTTTAACCATAACCAACCAGACAATATTGCAGGATTAAAATATATCATTCCCATGCCTGCAATAACAGTCACTATCATTGAAGGTGTCCCGATATACGAATAAAGCTTATGTTCCATGATAATAAATCTTTCCTTACTGATCACATCGGTTGTCATGGCATGATACACAAATAATCTTGGCAAATAGAATAAACATCCATACCAACTAATAGCTCCAATGAGATGTAATGCTTTACATGATAGATAAATCATAAAGTTATTTTATGGTATAATTTATGGTATAATCTAGAAAAACAAGATATTACTAAAAAACCTATCGGAGTCCTGTCATGAATTACTTCTTTAATCGTTTACTGTTTGTAC
>JASGCS010000007.1:81803-87946 GCA_030054035.1 Candidatus Methylacidiphilales bacterium | reverse complement strand
AGGGTGGGGAAAAACAAGGTTGAGGTGATGATTAATTTACGAAAGAGAGAGAGAGAGTGCTTCTGAAGATGATGAATTGTTGATTAGAATTTGCATAATGGTGTCTCCTGTATGATGTTTAGTTGTTTAGTTATTTAGTTCCTAAGTTATGGTTATAAATAATTATACTAGATTTTAATATAGATTAGTAAAGAATTTGATAATCCAATAAGGCAGAGCGGAGGTGAAATTTAGCAGTAGCATAGTTTCCACGATACAGCACTAGAGCGAGGCGCAGACCTCATTAATAATCCGCCGAGCAAGAGCAAAGTCCAATCTTCTTCTAAATCGGTTATCTTTTCTGACGCCTTTAAATGGGGTGAGAAAAATATCTCGGGTTTCTCGTCTAAATACCTGGAGGTATTCATTGAGATTATTAATTAATTTTTTACTATGGCGATAATCAACTGAGATTCTCGTAATACTGCGCGAAGAAGATGAGATGACCTGCGGATCAATCTCACCACCTGAGACAAAAGAGATTGATGCTTCGGTGGTATTATCTATGGCATAGAGTCCTAGGGTTCCTTGCCGATCATTAAATCGCATAGTAACGGTTTCACCTTTGCACTGCGGTACTTTTTTTTCTAAATCTTGCAGTAGCCCTAGATATTCTTTCCCTTCATAGATTTTAGTCTTTGTCATAGATGGATTAAACAATGCTAAGCAGACCGGATGTTCAGTATCAGCAAACATACGAGTAGGGAGCAAAATGTAATAAGCAAGTCTCTCCCTAAAGAGATGCGCATTTAAAAACGATGCAGGGATAATCGCCCCCACATAGGGAACGGCATCAAGGCATTTTTTTAACGCGTATTTATAAAGATCATCATATGGACAATCAACTGGATACTGCATCCCTCTTCGCTTTGCTGAGTTCTGTGCAAGGTAGGGAGGATTGGTAATGCACACTTGGTATCCAATAGGAAAATTCACAAGTGTGTTTCTTTTTTTTATCGTTGGGTGCTGTGGAAATAAATCAAATGAGGCATAGTCATTACAATATCCCCGTTCAGTTAACATGTGAATTAAATTATTGCTACCTGCAAATGGCTCAAGAATTATGCGCGTGTTGATACTACACTGCTTTGCCCACTGAGCAAAATACACTCCGTCAAATGGACAAGCCTCAGTAAAATAACTACCTCGCTCTCGCTTCGCTAGTGCATTCATTAGCCAATAATCTTTAGAAATAGACCGTGAATGGTATCGCTCGTTGAAGTTGAGTCAAATAGTATTGGTTGATACTTAGGATTATCAGACATGAGATAGACCCGATCATTTACATTAATAAAGCGTTTAATTTTAATTTCATTCTGCACTGAACAAACCACAATCGTCTTGTCCTTTAAGAAATTAACCCCATGCCACTTCTTACATAATATCAATGAATGGTCAGGAATGGTAGGTTGCATAGAGTCGCCTGAAACTTGCATTAAAAACAAATCATTGGGTTTATTATGAGCCAAGGAATTAACATGCAACGACATGAATTTTTTCTCTGAGTCATCAAAAAACTTACCGTTAATTCCGGCTTGTCCCTGTCCATAAAAGGGAATCTCAACATACTCCATGCCTAAAGTATTAATCTTGTATTGCTTACCTTCTCTTATTAATGTGCCTTTTTTGATCAGTTTATTTAGTTGGTAGAACATTCGTGCGGTGCTCCCAGCCTTGACATGAGCTTCAATCTTGCTTAAGGTCATACCTTCTTGAGCGCTGTGTAATAGTTCAGTAATCTTAGCTTCTCTCGTTTCCACAAGAATAGTATAGCATAAATTAATAAATAATATTTTATTAATTAATTTTTATTATTTTATAAATTATTTAGATAATATATTCATTGATATCTAGTATAATGAGAATAATAAATAGTGATAGAGGATTAAAAAATATGAAAAACAATCAATTTAAAAATATAGCACTTTGTCTCTCAATCTTGTTGGTAAGTGGTTGTAGTTACCAAACCCTACTCATTAATCCACAAAATGCTGATAAAGATGTTAACTATCAAAGCAACGCGACTGTCGGAAGTTGCATAAATAAAGTTGGCGATGTATGCCAAGTGCCAACCTACCATGAATTCTCTAGCTTCTATTTTCCTGCTGGCTTAGCACAAGAGAGCAAAATAAATCCAGCTTCTATTTGTGGCTCAATAGATAATGTAGATAGAGTTGTGAATTATAAAAGCTTTGTTGATATGGTAGTTACAGGATTTTCATTTGGAATTTACACACCATCTACAACTAGAATCTATTGTATCAAGTAATCAAAGCTACAATCCTAGCGAACAAAAATTCATGCGTGTATGGATTAATTTTGCCTAATTAATTATCCAACCAATTTTTAAACTGAAACTATAATAATACTTGTACTTGAAGAATATATTATTATCATAATAATAATTTACAAGGTAAGGTTCAACTGATTTTTTGTAAGATACCAAACTCCAGCCAATATACAAAGAATCGTCAGGAAATAAATATCTCATGCCAATTCCAATACCATCAGGATTAAATACACTGCTGTGACCTACTTTTTCAGTATAAAAATATCTTTTTCTCTCTGATTCTAATCCATAAGTAATTCCATTCTCTCGATGGGGATCCATAAACTTAAATACAATAAAATCCTTATCATATTCAAAATCTATACTTATAAAAGTATTTGTATTAACTCCAAATAAAACACTTATTGTTTTTTCATCAAATAAAGTTTTTTCATCAAATATGCCATAATCTGGACAAATGGAAGTTTTTTCATATTCATAATTACAGTATGACCTACTATTACGAAAAGATTCTAATGTAAATTCAAAGCCAATTTGTGATTCTGAGAGGTATAGGTAGCTATAAAACAAACTCCGAAAGTCGTCTGTAGTTTCATCAAAACCAGAATAGTGTCTTGTGTTTCTACCAATAGAACTATACCGTCCTGCAAGAATGCTCAGGGTATCTATCCGAGCAATATTCCTCTCTAACGCGACTCCAAATACATGGTATTGTGTTTCTTGACTAACTGCTTCCGAAGGAAAATTAACCGTAATCACAGTAATGACAAGCAGAATGGATTTGGTTATAATTGATGAGGGGAATATATTTTGCATTTTAAATTACTTATAGTAACAAGTATCTTTAATCAATAATCCAACCAATTTTTAAATTATAACCATAAATATACTTAAATTTCAAGTGTTGTAATTCTTCAATTACATAGGATGTTTTATAGGATGTTTTATACGATAATATACTCCAACCAACATACAATGAATCATCGGGAAACAAATGCCTCATACCAATACCAATACCATCAGGGCTAACTATTCTATTTAATTCTTGAGAAGAATCATCCTGTTCATATGTTTCTTTCAGATAGCCATAAGTTAAATCAGGTGTTCTATAATTAAACTCAGGTATAACAACACAAGCGATAAGTGTTCCATCGTTACTAAATCCAGCCTTACAATTATAAGGGTTAAAACTATGCGCATTCCTAACTTTATATAAAATACCATCACTAGAATAATCTAAGTCCAAACTTATATAATTATTCTCACTTACACTAAATAAAATACTAAAATATTTTAAAAAAGATAAAGGAAATTCTTTAAACTCTTTTCTAGCTCTTTCTAGGTTAAAATCTTTTTCACAATAATCACCATACCGATACTCTAGGCATGCATAAATAAATTCCCTCCTCTTTCTATAGAAAGCATCATGATTTATTGTTAATTCAATTCCAACAATAGAATCAGAAAGGTAAAGGTAACTATAAAAGTATCTCTGATAACTTGTTGATATTGTGCTAAAGTTAGTTAATTTATTTATATAAACACCATTTGTTACGTAAAATTGCTTTAAGGTTAAAGAATCCCCCTTGGAGACATACCCTATAAATGCACCTCCAAGTATATGGTAGTGTTTTTCTTGTCGGTTTTCCTCAGCATTTGAGTTCATGGCAAAACTAATCATGAGCAACAGAAAGCAATTGATAGTAAACAAATAATTTGTATTGTATTTCAATTATCACTCCCCTCTACAATACTCACCGTAATTAGCAGGATTAGGTCTTGCGTTTGAAACTGGAGTAGATATAGTATTGGTGCGGTTAGAGTCTCTATTCACCCAATTACTTATACTGCTATTGCTACTATTTGCGTCAATGCAGTTTAGTCCAATAATAGAATTTAATTGAATACCTCGAAAATATATTGTTATACCTTGCCGTAGCATTCTTCATAGTTCGGGTGTTGAGATATCGAGAAAGCCGATACCATTTATATCGTTATAAGTAATTGCTTGGGAAATGCTTGGGTTAAGAAAAATTGCTAAAAGAAGAGAGAGAGAGAGGAGAAATTATTGGAATGTGATTAAATATTTTATTAACCATTTTGTTTATAATTATTTTGTTCATTAAAGTATCTCCTAATTTTGTATTGTTTTATTCTATATGCGTTCCTAAGTTTATAAATTTAATTATAGCACAGGTTTATTAGGAAATAAATAAATTACTGTACTGTGCCACATTTGTCAAATTGGATATATGTGAATCACCTGTGATTAATCACTTAATTCACTGGTTACTTGGACTAGAGTAAAGTTAATTAGACTTTCAAGATATGATTTAATACTTGAGGTTAAATCAATTTGACCATAATTAATGAGGCTCAATTCATATGGACGATACGATACCGATATTCTATAATTAGATTCTTGTTTAGCGTCTTTTGCCAGCGACTCACAATTAATAAATCCAGCAATGGCAATTGAATTTGAATCAGAACCAAAGTGATGCAAAGTAATAATGAGTGAATACACGATTGATTCAATGGTGCAATCTATTTTAAACCAAGCCCTTGGGAGGTTTTTCCTGTAATAATAATTATTCGCATTGGCAATCTCAATAATATCTTTACCCCACCAATAATATTTACCATTATTAAAATCTATAGATTGGTCTAGTTTAATCTCAACTATCCCTTTATTCAAAGTTATATTTATGATTTTTATTAATTCATTTAAAATTATTTTACAATCGTTAAATACACTTTCTCTTGCTTCAGTTATCTGTCTATATGATGGGTCGCTTCTATTTTTTCTATCGAAAGCAATTTTTTCTAAATTTGAAACAGTGCCCATAAGTGTGCGTTGCTCATTTAAATAATCGGTAGTTACGTTTAGAAAATTAGAAATTACCCCTCTCTGATTATTACAAAAGAAGGTAACCAGTCTTTCGGGATTATTGCGATCACCTTCTTCAAGAGCACTAATGTATTCTTTTCTTGTTTTTCTGGTAACGGTAAAGGGAAATAAATTGTTATATAGCAGAATCGACGAGGTCAATAATCTTACCACTCTACCGTTGCCATCTTGAAATGGATGGATACTGGTAAACGCATGATGAAACCATGAGGCGATAATAATCGGATGCACATTGTTATTCTGTAGTTGATTATAAATGCTAATCAATGAATCCATTTCTGATGCGGTCTGTTCTGGAGGACAATAAAAACAGGTAGTATCACCTCGTACAGGATTATTAGGATGTATTTTCCATCTGCCTTTAATTAATTCAATAGAAATATAATTTCCATTTGGATCCTTAGCATCGGTAACTTTTTGGTTTTGAGTAACCAACTGATGTAATTCTTTTATAACAGAAGTCGTAATCCCCCTCTTGTTGAAGTTTTTTACTAAATCAAATATATAGTCGATTGCAATTTCATGATCCCTAAGTATTTTCATTAAGTCTGATTTTGAGATAATGCCAACATCACCATGTGAAATTGAATTTTCTACAATTCCTTCTCTGATGAGTGTTTCAGTGATTCCACTATTAAGATCGTATATTCCTTCAATAATACCTGTTTCTAAAACATGCTCCCTTTTAAGTTTTTCAATAAAATCTTTATATTTTCGAGATTTTTGCAGCTCTTGATTGTTTATAGTTTTCCATGAAGGTAAGATGGAATCAAGGAGCCTAGTATCGGCTTTTAGCCAAGAATCATTACATGCAACAGGCTTCCAAATTTGAATATTTGTCATCGCGCTCATCATTATAGTAGAAATGAATGGTGCAATTATTGATTAATTTGTACCATAGTG
>JASGCS010000007.1:79289-81703 GCA_030054035.1 Candidatus Methylacidiphilales bacterium | reverse complement strand
AGCCACTACAATCCTAGTGAGCCACTACAATCCTAGTGAGCCACTACAATCCTAGTGAGCCACTACAATCCTAGCGAACAAACTAGTTTAATTGAGATAGTAGCTAGGAGATCATCTTTAGCACAATCTAACCCGATTGAACTAAACAGAGAATAAAGTATTTGTGATAAAGGTCCTTGATAGGAATCTGCTTTCTTTTTTAGAGCCGAGGTTTTGCTAACAATTAGAATTGGTGTGGTTGAATCCTTAGAATTGTAAAAATTAATGATGCTCCCTGGAATAGCGCTTGTTTTAATTTTATCTGCAGCGCTATTTACCTTGGCTAAATCACTCCCTAGCCGAACGAGATAGGCGGTTTTACCACTAGGCACCTGTATTTTAAGTGTGGAAAAATCAGGTTCTTCACCATTGGCACTTGAGATTACTACTTTTGTGTTTATCCCTCCAATACCCTCTTCAGTAGTCACCAAGGTAAGTGAGCCTGCTCTCAGATGAAAATTACCTGCAGTAGGAAAACCCTGCACATAAATACCACCGCTAGATAAAGTTATACTAGCGGCTGAAAGACTTAACGCGGTACCATAAACTCTGCCAAAAAGAATGGCCCCATTTGCCTCAGTAGTTTTCAGAATTAATTTTGCTAATGGAAATGATAAATTTTGATTAAGCACAATAGATCCTGTAGTTTGTTCTAAAGATACAGTACCAGTTGAGATACCAATAGTGGCGTCGATAAGCCCATCTCGGTTTGATTTTAAATAAATAGAGGCATTAGAATTCCTATTTGAATTCGTAGTTGATGCAGTTAGAGTGTTGAAAGTCCAATCAGTTGTGTTGGTAATTGTGATTGGATTAAGCTCAGTGCCTATACCGATAAGACCATATGCATATAGATTAATGTTACTGGCCGTGATCACTCCCGTTGTGGTAGTAATATTGCCAGAGGCAATCAAACTAAGGTTCTTGGTATGAATGGAGTAATTTGCAAGATTAATATTGCCTTGGCTGGGGTCAGAAGTAAACAAACTCACTGTAGCTAAAGGGTAATTTAAATTTGCATTAAGCGAAATACTTCCAACCGTTTGTTTAAGGGATATTACGCTCGAATATGAAGGATCAATCGTAGCATTGATAAGCCCAGCTCGGTTTGATTCTAACAAGATATGGCCAGTTGGGCCCGCAGACAGCATGAGTGTATTTGCAGTCCAATCAGTTGAACTGGAAATAGAAATCGCAGTAGTATGACCAATTTCATTACCCGCAACCAGGGTAAGCGAACTACTAGTAATACTAGTAATCACTCCGCTACTGGAAGTAATACTGTCAGATGCAAATAAACCAAGTCTTTGCGCACTGATGGAGTATGATTGTAGTCTAATATCGCCATTGTTGTGCCCAGTTGCAGTTGCGTAAATATTTACTGAAGGTGCAGTAAATGTATAGCTACTAGTTAATGTAATAGAACCATGGGTTTGGGTTAGATTCAATTGATTCATCACAGCTATCCGATTAGAAGAAACATAGCTTAGGATTGATGGCTGTAATGTGGGTTGTTCAATGCTAAGTGAATAGAGCGACATAGTAATACCACTTTCAAGCATAATATCTGGCGCTTTGAGCTGTAGTACATTTTTAGTGGTATTTACATTTGAACGAACAATGATTGAAACATCGGCCTGAATCATAAAATTGCCTAGGTTAAGCATGTCGTTTATTTGTGTAGGAGTAATCACTGTTTTACCATTGATCCGATCAAGGCTAATCAAATAAACTTCTCCGCGCAAACCATAGTAAGGAGCGCTAATCAATGCGTAGCTATCACTAATAGCCGTAGTGACACCGAAGTAAGTCCTTTGATATAAATTAAGAGTTGCACCATTAGAAGTTATCTTTGGTGAAAAACTACACCAGTTAGTGAGTGTATTGACTGATCCATACGATAAACAAGAGCCTGAAGTAAAACTAGGAGGGCTATTTAAATTAAACAAAAACACTTCGCCACGAGTATTGGATGCACCAGGGGAGCCAATGAGGGCATAGGCGGAACTGAGGGCGACAGAATGTCCAAAATAAGATCCACTTGCAAGTGAAGTAATGGGCTGTGTGGTGCTTAAAGAAAGTTTGCACCATGGTGAGTTAAACCCAGCAACTCCAGTATTAGCTGCGGTCAAACAATTTCGATTAAAAGTATTAGTACCATCTACTGTATACAAAAAGGCATCACCTCGGGTGGTAGCAACACCTGGTGCACCGATGAGCGCATAGGTGGAATTGAGGGCGACAGAATATCCAAAAGCTGAATTAGCTACCAGAGTCGTAATGGGTTGAGATGCGCTTGAAGAGAGAGCACACCAAGAGGTGTTAAATCCTGATGCGCCTGCGACGGCTGAGGTTTGGCAAGTGGAGTTAAAGAC
>JASGCS010000007.1:29369-79189 GCA_030054035.1 Candidatus Methylacidiphilales bacterium | reverse complement strand
ACTCGTACCATCTAATCTGTAGAGATAGGCATTGCCACGGTCGGTAGCAACACCTGGTGCAGCGATGAGCGCATAGGTGGAATTGAGGGCGACAGAAAATCCAAAAAATGAATTAGCTGCCAGAGTCGTAATGGGTTGAGATGCGCTTGAAGAGAGAGCACACCAAGGGGTGTTAAATCCTGAAGCGCCTGCGACGGCTGAGGTTTGGCAAGTGGAGTTAAAGACACTCGTACCATCT
Source organism: Candidatus Methylacidiphilales bacterium (assembly GCA_030054035.1). Lineage (NCBI taxonomy): Bacteria > Pseudomonadati > Verrucomicrobiota > Methylacidiphilae > Methylacidiphilales > Methylacidiphilales bacterium. The sequence continues at coordinate 78,951 of JASGCS010000007.1, read as the reverse complement.
AATCTGTAGAGATAGGCATTGCCACGGTCGGTAGCAACACCTACTGCACCGATGAGCGCATAGGAGGAATTGAGGGCGACAGAAATTCTTACATTACTATTAAGAGCTAGTGCTGAAAATGGCTGATTAGCGATAGATGATAAATCAAGCCAAGTGTTTGATTGTAAGTTATACAGTAATGCTGTAGCCACTCTATCATAGTAATTACTAATCCCAATTAATAAATACGAACTATCTTCAGAAAGCGCTAAAGTATACTTAGCCGCATTGTTTGTTGTTATTTGATTGATATTAGTTGGGAGAGTATTTATATCTTCCACAACTCCACACCAAGGATAGCGATTGGTTGAATTGAAAATATTGCATGCAGTGCCATCTAATTTGTAGAAAAAAGCATTTCCTTTTGAATTAATAGATCCTTCAGCGCTCAGAAGTGCATAGGTAGCATTTAATGCAACCGTATTACCAAATTCACTATCCTCTGTCAAACTATTAGAAGGATTTGCTGGGGTATCATATAAAGCACACCAGGGTGAATTGAATCCAGTGGCGCCAGCTACTGCTGAAGTTTGACAGGAGGTGTTAAAGGTATTTGTCCCATTTAGTTTATAAAGGAATGCAGCGCCAATTTCAATCTCGCCATTACCTCCCAGTATACTTGAATAGTAATTAAATCCTATTAACGCATAGGTATCATTAAGGGCGACTGAACTTCCAAAGCCATACGGATATGTAAAACTAGTTATAGGATTTTGATTGCCTGCAGTAGTGGAATCAGTATCGGTCATGGAAAGCGTGCACCAAGGGGTGTTAAATCCTGATGCGCCTGCGACGGCTGAGGTTTGGCAAGTGGAGTTAAAGACACTTACACCATCTAGTTTGTAGAGATAAACATTAGCAGCGTCTGGAGCTCCGATGAGGGCGTAGGTAGCATTAAGCGCTACAGAATGTCCAAAAGATGAACCAGAATCAAGGGAGGTAATGGGCTCAGATTCACTTGAGGAAAGAATACACCAAGGTGAGTCGAATCCAGTGGCGCCAGATACCGCTGAAGTTTGGCAAGTGTAATTAAAGACATTTGCGCCATCAAGTCTATAGAGAAAAGCCTCGCCTGAACTTAATGGATTGTCATAACCAGGGGTACCGAATAGGGCGTAGGTAGCATTAAGCGCTACAGAATAACCAAAATTTGAACCAGGATCAAGGGAGGTTACGGACTCAGATTCACTTGAGGAAAGAATACACCAAGGTGAGTTGAATCCAGTAGCACCAGACACCGCTGAAGTTTGGCAAGTGGAGTTAAAGACTCTTGCGCCATCTAGTCTGTAGAGATAGGCATCGCCTCGGTTGGTCGCAACACCAGGTGCGCCAATGAGCGCATAGGTATCATTTAACGCAACTGGATAATTTAGGAATAGATCAGAAATCACACCAAGGGCAGTAAGAGGATTTTGATTGCCCTGTAAACTAGAGTTAGTGTCAGTTGTAGTTAGATCACACCAAGGAGTGGTAAGTGGAGCGCCCGAGGTGGCACAATGAGTAGCAAAAGAATTGGTGCCATCTAATCGGTAAAGAAATGCCCGAGGACTTGAACCACTATAAATATTACCTTGGTAAGCATTACCAGCAATGAGAGCATAGGTAGCATTGAGATCTGTCGTGATAGAGATAAATAAGCCAAGTGAAGCAAAGGGATTTTGTGCTGTCGTACTAAGATCTAACCAGTTTCCATTGGTGAGATTTAAAAGAAAAATATTGGCTTTCAGAGCTTGCGTTGTAGGATTAGAAACAAATAACGCATGGGTATCTGATAAGGCGATTGAGTTTGAAAAGTTAGAAATTACAGTAAAATCGCTCTGTTGATAACTACACCAAAATGAATTAGCATTGTTAGGAAACAAGCTACAGTTGCTTTGATTTAAATTATAAATCAAGAATGAATTGTAGCCTAGTATGATCGCAGAGTCGGTATTTAACGAAACAGATGCGCCAAAGTAAGGAATTAATAATTGATTTACTAAAATTGGATTTTGTTTACCAGTAGCGCTGGTATCAATGTCAGTAGAAGATAGATTGCACCACGGTGTGTTAAAACCAGTTGCACCAGAAACTGCTGAAGTTTGACAAGAGGCATTAAAGACATTGGTGCCGTCAATTTTATAGAGATAGGCATTGCCTGTAGGACTCCCATCAGCACCGATGAGAGCATAGGTATTATTCAACGCTACGGAACGCCCGAAAGACCCATACCCATTGGCAAGATCAAGAATTGGATTTTGCTTGCCTGTAGTAGTGGTATCAGTATCAGTAGCGGATAGACTGCACCAAGGTGAATTAAAACCAGTTGCTCCAGAAACGGCTGAAGTTTGACAAGTAGCATTAAAGACATTGGTGCCGTCAATTCTGTAGAGATAGGCATCGCCACGATAATCAGAGACAGCAGGAGTACCGATAAGGGCATAGGTGGAATTAAGTGCGAGAGAAAAAATTTCATAATGCACTACATCAACAATGGGGTTTTGATTGCCTGTTGTAGTGGTATCAGTGTCAGTAGCGGATAGACTGCACCAAGTTGAAGTAAGCGTGCCAGTGGTTGCACAAGATGCAGTAAATGCATTATTGCCACTTAGACTATAAATGACTACATCATTATTGCCAGATAGCAATGCAAAGCTTGCGTTGAGTGCTAATGCATTTCCAAATTGAGCGTAAGTACTTCCAGCAACAATTGGATTTTGTTTTCCAGTGGTGCTGGGATTAGTATCAGTACTAGAAAGAGTACACCAAGGCGAAGTAATTGCAAATGCTCCAGTTACTGCGGTGGTCTCACAAGTAGCATTAAAATGCATCGTACCATCAAGTTTATAGAGATAGACATCGCCTCGTTTGGTCGCAACACCAGGTGCGCCAATTAAGGCAAAGGTGGAACTTAGGGCTACCGTGAATCCAAAGTTGCTTAAACTAGAAAGGGACAGGACAGGACTATCTGATGTATCGGATAACGCACACCAAGGTGAATTTAAACCAGTTACTTGATATACTGCAGAGGTTTGACAAGAGGCATTAAAAACATTGGTGCCATCAATTCTGTAAAGAAAAGCATCGCCGTGAAAAACTATTTCATCACCGCTACCGCCTGTGAGTTTGTAGGTTGAAATTTTATCCGCACCAATAAGTGCGAAGGTAGAATTAAGAGCGACTGAGACACCAAAATTGCTATTTGCCGGCAAGCCAGGCACGGGACTGTTAATTACCGTTGCTAAATCTACCCAGGTATTTGTTGCAATTATGAATAGATAGGCATTGCCCCTGCCATAATAGATTTTAGGTGTTCCAATCAAGATATGAGTATTGCTGCTGGCAATTGATTCAATATGCCCATCCCAAGAGAGATTTGAAAAAAGAGGATTGCTGGGCAAAGGATTTCCATACCCAGAAATTAGCGACTTAAAAATTTCTGTGGGACTCGGAATATCTTTTATAATCACTATGTCAGGGTCGATCACAATAGTGCCCGAATGCTGGAAGTTAGAAGCAACACTGATTTGTACATGTTGAGAAAGTTGCAATTGCTTCGCTGATAATTCAATGAAACCACCATTGCCATAAATACTATTTGCATTAAAGACGCCATCTATACTCGCTGTTTCATTCGCAAATATTATGATTGAACCAGGGGTAGTTTCATGAGCTACCGATATTTTTGTATTACTATCAATAGTAATGATTGGAGTTTTCTTTGCCCCAATTTCAATCATCCTACCCATAAGGGTTGCGGACAATAATGTGATTGAAGTTGCAGAGCTATAGTGTTGCTGTTCAGCACTAATGCTAGCAGAAATTAATGAAAAATCAGTGGAGCTGGTACTTACACGCTGAGTGGTAAACGATGCAGTGGAATTGAGCAACATGGTTCCTGAATGTATTGTAATTAAGTCAAGCGCAGTATAACTACCAGCAAGTGAGAGATAATTGGTATCTATGGTTAATGAGTCAGTATTGATAACACCTCTCCCTACGATACCACTATCAGCAAATAAATCAACAGATCCATGGTTAGCCGTGGTCGTAAGCGCTCCCTGCAATACAATATCTTTTGTTGCCCTTATGATGATAGATGATGCGGCAGTAAGTGTAGTTTCTGAATCAAGCGTAATATCTTTTGCGACAAGTATGGTTTTATTAGTGGTGGTTATCGTGCCATGGGATACTATCGTTGATGCATCTATAGCTGTATAGGAAATTGAATTGGTTGCTTGATGGTAAGTAATATTATTTAATTGTGTAGTAGCCACAATGAAAGTATTAGCTGAAACTGAAGATGCTGCGCCAAAGTAAAAACCTTGAGGATTGAGTAACACGATTCTACCATTAGCTGTAATTGAACCAAATATCTGCGAGGGTGTCTGTCCGGTAATATTATTAATTGCAATTGCAGAGTTACTCGGTTGATTAAAAATCACCCTCTCATTGCTATTGATATCAAAGCCACTCCAGTTAAGAGTAATTGAATCAGTAATCTGATTAATAGTAGTATCAGCGCTGTTTTGAGTTACGGTGGCTTGCCCACTCCCCACAGATTCAAATTGAGGCGCACCTTCAACAACAAATGAGCGCAGGAGAAACGGCAATAAGAATATCAACATACTGACCGCATGTAATGGCTTGAAAGAATTCTGAGTTGGGAATTGAGAAAGATGAGAGAAAAAACGAAAATTAAACATATGATATACCTCTTGTTATTGCAACATGAACCGCCCTAAGTAACTTTTAATAAACACAATTTGATTATATATCAATTTACTGTGCAATACTGACAATTTTTTCCAAGGATTACATAATTTCTTAGGCGAGATGATTGTTCATTTCACCCTACCGCACTCAAACATTGCTTAGGTAATTGATACTTAAGCGCACTGTGTGGTCGTATACATTGAACTATTTCTGATACTTACAATTATTTTCTAAGCATCTCGCTATCCTATTGATTTTACTTGGAGCATCAAGTACCCAGTAACTTTATTTAGTTATTCCAAATTATAAATAGTTCAAGTATCTGATTTTTCGTAGAGTGTCCAATAACCAAGTTTCTTGGCACCTAAATATTTTACTTTCTGTTCTTTTTTAAGCTCAGTTAGTGTGTTTGATATTATAGCTTCGCTTAGTTCAGGAAGTAAAGAAATGATTTCTTTTCTGCTAATTTTATTTTTCTTTTTTAAATGATTGAGAATAAGTTCTTTTTTATTCTTGCGAGAAGCGCCTTTCGGTAAAGTTTCCCAATAACCTGATTTTTTGGTGCCTATAAATATAATTTTATTATCCTTTTTAAGCTCATTTAGTAGGTTTGATATTATAAAACTACTTACTTCAGGAAACGCATCAATAATTTCTTTTCTGCTAATTTTTTTCTCCCCTTTTATAAAATTAAAGATAAGTTCTTTTTTCACATCCCGAGAAATACATTTAATCTTTGAATACGTTGCCATGCCGTTGCTGAGAGTGTAGTATTTACTTGAAATTGAGTATTTTGTATCTTTTGATTTTCCGTGTTTTTCAATAAATCCATGTGCTAAGAATTTATTAAATGAATCAATTCTTATATTCTTTTTCTGCAATGATAAGTAACTTCTGATTTTTTCTAGTTCAAGGATATCACGATCAGAAAGATGGACGCTTTGGCTATTAGATATAGACTCAATAAAAGCTACAAAACTTGAATCTAACACTACCATAGGTAAGGTTAACTCAACCCAGCGACTATCCGAGCCATTGAAATTAGGTAGCCCCTTACCATCTTTTGCAATTTCACTAAATATTTTAAGAATGCCTGTGCCTGCTCTTTCAGTTAATTTTAGATGCTGTAAAGTTTCTCCAAGTAACTTATTTCTGTGAGCTGATTTATTTTCAAGAATAGTCTCTATGGTAATATCTGGCAAAAAACCACCAGGACTTAGTATGGTTAATTTGTCGGGATAAATATCAATTCTAGTGTAGGAAGGTTTAGTGTAATCTCTGTGTGTAAATGCATTGTACAAAGCTTCACGGAAGGCTTTTTCATTGATTTGTTTTATATACCTTCTAAACTGACGTTCTGGAAATGCTAACGTATTACTTCTTTTTTCTACCTCACCCCAAATTTCTTCATACGCTAAGAGGAATGGTTTGCGTATTTCAAATCTATGAATATATAATGTAGAAATTGGGTCATGCCAAAAACACTGTATCTCAGCATTTTCTCCAGATCTATCAAGCGCCTCTTTTTTTCCTATTAGTAACAAACATGCTCTAGTAACCAACCCTTGATCGGTTATCAGTTTATATTGTTTTAAAACCTCAATTGTAATTGATGATGGTTTTTCTACTAATGTTTTAAAAACAGTAATTGCTTCTTCGTCAAGATCATTGATTGTCCATTCAGCTACTACCTCTGAAGAGTAATCTTTCTCACTCATAGTTTCATTGAATATATCCTTTAGGGTAGCCTCATCCATGTAAGTTGTAGAAGAGCCTATTCTTGTCCATCGGATTCCATCAAGTAGAATGGCGGAGCCTTTCTGTCTGCTGGGAATTACAATCACAATAATTCTTTTTTTAGAATCAGACATAATCAATGGTTTAATTTCCACTGATAGCTTTATCTTGTTAAAAATTTTATTAGGCATCTCATGGTATGTGCTCTCCCAGACACTACTGCCTGTAATAGCGCCATTATCATCAACACCAATTAAAAAATAACCGCCTCCAATATTTGCAATGGCGCAACAATACTTGCATACATCAAATTCGTCAATTGAAGTTCTTGCAGATTTAAACTCAACAGAGTTTTTCTCTCCTTCCTCTATGATCTCTTTAATAAACGATTCTGTGATACTATCTAGCATTAGAATGAGAAACTAAAAATTATAATAGGGTTATTCTTGTTCATAAATGTAATAATCTTATTATATTAGATCGAGCTGCCAGCTAATACTTAAAATATAAAATGGGGGTTAGGGCTGTTTTATAATGTTATTCCAAAATAGAAACTATCCTATATTTGTAGTGCTTTTTTTACTTTTTATATTTTTTTTAAGGTAGTTAGGTGGTTTTATAATGTTATTCCAAAACACAATTCACCCTTAATTTATAGTGTTTGACTTTTACCCAATTAGTCGCTACTCTTTTCCATCTTCTCAACCCTCGCCTGCAGTTTAGATAATGTATTTTGCAATGCTTGGAATTCTTCTCTGCTCACGAGTTCATATTTTTCTATGGTGGCATTAGTGAAGGCGGTGATGGTATTTTGTAGCTCTGCTTTTGCTTGGACTGGATCGGGCAGTAGTCCTTTTTCTGATAAGGTCTCTAGCCTGCTGGCAAGACCTTGGGAGAGTTCTTGAATGAACTGTTTGATATTGTCAGGTTTTTGCATGTGGGGTGGGAGTCATGCTAATTTGGTAGGTCTGGTTCTGGCTTGTGGAGATTAATGGTCATTTTTTGGTTATCATCAAAGTCAAAGCCCTTGATTTTTTTTCTGGCTAAAATTTTATTAGCACTTCTGCTTAAGAGACTAATTGCTTTGCCTTGCATTTTGTAAAGCTCACGGTGCATAGGATTAAATTTTTTAGTTTCTACTAGCGTTTTTAGCTCTTCAAATTTCTGGTAGGCTTCGGTTAGCTGACCAATGACGCATAACACTGAAACGAAATTTAATAACGCACATCCTTGATGAAATAGCAAATCGTTATATCCATCTGTCTCTTGATTATCATTGACGAGAGTTACTAGTTCATTGTAAATGCTTTGAGCTACCGATACTTGATTAATAAAGCCAAAACGATAGACAAGGTTAATATGAAGTTGGGTGGTAAAAAAAATCATTCTAGGATAGGTGATCAAGTCTGTAGCGGTGGCTAAGATTTTTTTTAATGTCGTGTAATGTGGTTTTGCCTTTTCCAAATCACCATTAGATGAGTGATAGTGAGCTAGAGAGATCAGCACTTTAACCTGCTCAAGCACAATATCAGGATAATGCTCTTGGTTCTTAGCAACTTTCGCAGCTACCTTTAATTCTTGGTAGATTTCCATTGCTTTTTGAATCTTTTCTGGTGGAAAAGTTACATTTTTATCAACGAGATGTATGACCATGGTTCTCTCCTTAATTAACATTATATAGGGTATTTACAGTATATAGTATACTTAAGTAGTATGAATTAACATAAGTAGTGAAGTATACTATTGGTGTTATAATCAAAACTATGCCTCATTTTAGTGATCTATTAAGAACAGCTACCCCTCTACAGATTGTAGGGACGATTAATGCCTATAGTGCATTATTGGCAAAACAGGCTGGTCATCGAGCAATCTACTTAAGTGGAGCTGGGGTGGCAAATGCATGTTTTGGGTTGCCGGATCTTGCGATCACGACCATGAACGATGTGGTAGCTGAAGCAAAAAAAATTTGTGATCGTTGCGATCTACCATTATTGGTAGATATAGACACGGGTTTTGGTGGGGCTTTTAACATAGCTCGTACCATTAAAGAAATGGAATCCGCTGGAGTAAGTGCAGTTCACATTGAGGACCAAGTCTCGGCAAAACGCTGTGGCCATCGTCCTAACAAGGAAATGGTGAGTCAAGATGAGATGGTGGATAGAATTAAATCTGCAGTTGACGCAAAAAATTCACTCTATATCATTGCCCGCACAGATGCACTGCAAAATGAAACATGCGAGCAAGTTGAAGAGCGATGTGAGGCATACCTTGCCGCTGGTGCTGATGCGATTTTCTTAGAGGCAGTGACTGATATCTCACTCTATGCTCGTTTTAGTAAAAAATTAGGTAAGCCTATTCTTGCCAATATAACCGAATTTGGTAAAACACCTTTATATCCGCTTGAACAGCTTGCGAACCAAGGAGTTGCCATGGTGCTTTACCCTCTATCAGCGTTTCGTGCCATGTCAAAGGCAGCCTTAGATATTTACACTACATTAAAAGAAGTGGGTACGGTTGAGAGTAAACTTGGGGCGATGCAAACAAGGGAAGAGCTTTATAAAACACTAGACTATTACACCTACGAAAAGAAATTGGATAATTTATTTAAAAAAACATAATGAGGAGACCGATATGACTGAATCAACTTTAACTGAAGGATTGCGAGGCGTCAAAGCTGCAAAAACTGATATCTGCACCGTTGGGAGTGAAGGATCAAATTTATACTACCGTGGCTACAATATAGAAGAAATGGTATCCAAAGGTGCGTTATTTGAAGAGGTAGTGTATTTACTCTGGTATAACACCTTACCAAATAAACAAGAACTGGAAACATTTAAGCAAGATTTAATCTCAAAACGAGCCATACCACAGGCACTAAAAGATTTATTAGATAAAATTCCTGGCACTGCAGCTGTACACCCTATGGATGTGATAAGGATAGCAGTAGATTATTTAGGAATTTTAGAACCTGAAGCCTCTGGTTTTAGTAATCAAGATGAAATTGCACGCAGAATAATTGCAATATCACCAGGCATCATAGGGTATTGGTACAATATCTCACACCATAAAAAAAAGATCAATGAAATTAATCCCACCGATTCACTGGCTGGGCATTTTTTACATTGTTTGTTTGGTACAATGCCAAGCGCACAACACACTAAAATTATTAATGTCTCACTGATTCTCTATGCAGAACATGAATTTAACGCCTCAACCTTTGTGGCAAGAAGTTGCACCTCAACGCTCTCAGATATTTATTCGGCATTAGTCGGCGCGATTGGTACGCTGCGCGGTCCATTACATGGAGGAGCAAATGAAATGGCAATGGCTATGCTAGAGAAATACAAAGACCCTGACGACGCTGAAGCGAAGTTAATGGCTGCTTTAAAAAATAAGGAAAAGGTTATGGGTTTTGGTCATGCAGTGTATAAGATTAGAGATCCTCGTAGCGATATCATTAAACAGTTTTCCAAAGAATTGGCGGAGACTAACAAGAGTATGAATTTATACTTAATGAGTGAACGATGTGAAATGGTCATGAAGCGAGAGAAGAATATGTTTCCCAATGCTGATTTTTTCCATGCCTCTGCATATAACTATATGGGAATTGCTACTAAGTTATTTACACCAATCTTTGTGCTCTCCCGATATTCAGGCTGGATCGCCCATATCCGAGAACAAAGAAAAGATAATAAATTAATTAGACCCGGTTGCGAATACACTGGCCCTGCGCCAAGAACCTGGGTACCACTTGCAGAGCGATAAGATACTAGATAAAAAATACTGGAGAAGAGAACTATGGGAACAAATATAGAAATCAATGTAAAAGCACCTATTGATACGGTCATTAAAACAATTGCTGAGTATGTCAATTCTGAAAAGAATTTGAGCGCCGACGCCTATCAAACTGCTCAATACTGTTTACTCGACACAATCGGTTGCGGAATTATGGCGCTTAAATTTCCTGAATGTACCAAAATGCTCGGACCGGTGGTAACCGGAACAATAGTTCCACATGGTGCGAGAGTACCGGGAACCTCATTTGTTTTAGATCCAATCAAAGCGGCTTGGGATATTGGTTGTATTATTCGTTGGTTGGATTTTAATGATACATGGTTAGCCGCTGAATGGGGTCATCCTTCGGATAATCTTGGCGCAATTTTTGCGCTCACAGATTACCAATCCAGATTACGAAGAGCAAATGGCCATACTCCATTAGTTGTGAAAGATATATTAACCGCAATGATTCAAGCCCATGAGATTCAAGGTGTGTTAGCAATCAAAAACTCATTTAACCGAGTTGGCTTAGACCATGTACTTTTAGTGCGCATTGCCTCAGCTGCAGTAAGCGCTAAACTCATGGGAGCTTCCCAATCAGAGGTAGAGGCAGTAGTCGCACACGCTTTTATTGATGGAAGTGCCTTGCGAACCTATCGCCATACCCCCAATACCATGTCGCGTAAATCATGGGCAGCTGGCGACGCCTCCTCAAGAGGATTAAATCTCGCACGAATTATTCTTAAAGGTGAGGGCTCCGTACAATCTGCCTTAACTGCAAAAACCTGGGGCTTTCAAGATGTGTTATTTAAGGGAAATCCAATCGTTTTAGATCAGCAGTTGGCAAGTTATGTTATGGAACATGTCTTATTTAAAATTTCCTTTCCTGCTGAATTCCATGCCCAAACAGCAGTAGAGGCGGCGATCACGCTTCATGCTGAAGTAATGAGTAAATTAAATGAGATTGATATCATTCGTATTGACACCCATGAATCTGCAATTAGAATTATCTCAAAATCAGGTGAGCTTAACAACCCTGCCGACCGAGACCATTGTTTACAGTACATGGTAGCCTGTGGCCTACTCTTCGGCAATCTCACTGCTGAGCATTATGAAAACCACTTTGCGGCTGCCCATCCTTTAATTGATGTACTGAGAAGTAAAATGCAAGTCTCAGAAAATAGTCAATACACTAAGGACTACCTTGACCCAACCAAACGATCTATTGCCAATGCATTGCAGATCTTTTATAAAGATGGTAGCTCAAGCAAGAATATCGCAGTGGAGTATCCGATCGGACATAAACTAAGACGCAAAGAAGGAATCCCAGTATTACTTGCTAAATTTAAAAAAGCGATTGAATCACATTATGGAGCAAAGCAATCCAAACGCATCTTACTCGCTTGTGAAGATACAAAATCTCTCAGCACCATGCCAGTAGATCAATTTATGGATTTATTTATTCTCTAGACTTGCAAATCGTAGAGAAGTCTAATAATTTCTTTTGCATTAACCGAAAGTTTTTTTCCAGAACAGGCAGCAGTTAGCGCTGAAGCTATTTTGCTCTTGCATTGGTCTGTTAGTTTGGGATAGATTAAACATTGACGAAATAGCAAGGCTGCCATTTGAGGATTTTTTTCATCAAGGTATGCGGCAAAAGAAAATATTGCCTGGTAACCACTGCTATCTAGACTATGAAAAGCAGAGAAATTAGCGTTATGAAAATTGACATATACTGCTTCAAGACAGCTTGGATTTTTTTCATCCCAATGGAGCTGTGGATTAGCGGTGATGATTTTAAAATCAGTGCTTGGATTAAACTCGTGGCGTTGGGTTTGTACATGCATCAGGCGATAGCGTGCTGGAGCATGATGGGAGTATTGATTAATAAATAACGAAAAAAGCTCTTCGCGCGTGGACTCTGATACACCGTCCATGGTGCATACGCTCAGCGCAGTAACTTTATCGGTCATACTTTCTGAATTTTGATACAACTGCCTAACTAATGATTCGGCCATGCTCGGGTCATGGATGGCTATGTACTGTAATACTACGGATTTGAGCACACGAGATTGAATAGCGCGCATGGTAAATTGCTCTGAAACTGGGATAGGAATATTGACTGCACTATATAATTTAAGCGCTGAGTCAAATATTTCAGCAGCTACAAATTGTAAAACTTTTTTTCTTTGCTCAAGTATCGTACATGGATCGCACAATTGCTGTGCGGAAAAAATTAAAGCTGATTCATGCATCGGGGCAATAAGAAAACCACAATGTCCCCAGAGAGTTACTTCATGGCTAGCTCGTTCAATGCTGCGATGTATCGCATCGCTAAGACAAGTTACTAATGCGGGGGCTGGAGGACGCTCAAGTGGATCTGGTGTACAAGCCAAAGTGAATATTCTCTCCATAGCATCTCTACTTACTACTAGATCTTGATGGTCTGTGAGCGTTTTAAGTTGGTTTAACGAATATTCATACTTGACCAGTACCGGTGCATACAATCCATTCTGAAAAGTCGGAATTACTCCTGATTCTGGCATTGATGGTAGTGCAACGGTTTTAGATTTCGTGGTTAAAAGTAATTTTTTCTCACCAATAGGTTTGGATAAATCATTTTCAAGGTAGAGTGATATTTGAATTGGAATCGGCAATAGCTTTGCCTTACCATATGAAGCTAAGGGATGTTTAAATATGGCTGGATGGTTTTGGGTGATACTAATGCGATACTCGCTAGATTTTTTGTCATATGATGTCGAAAAGGTCAATTCTGGGGTACCGGCTTGGGTATACCAGCGAATAAAATTTTTTACTGACTTATTCGCACCATGGGTCATTGCCAGTAAATAATCTTCTACCGTAACTGCCTTGCCATCACAACTTTGAAAATATCTTTGCATTCCTTTTACAAATAATTCATCGCCTAGATACTGATATATCATTCTAATAATTTCACTACCTTTATCATAAATAGTAGCAGTGTAATAATTATCAATCGTATCATACTGGTGTGGGCGAGGTGGGTGAGCGAGTCCTGTGGCATCTTCTAAGAATTGTTCATGTTTGATGAATTCAACCATGCTAATTCGCTCAATGCCTATAGGGTTTATTTCTTCTACACACTGGTTTTCGCGAAAGGTGGTTAATCCTTCTTTCACGGTTAACTGAAACCAATCACGACAAGTTATTCTGTTTCCTGTCCAATTATGAAAATACTCATGTCCAATCATCGCTTTTAGAAATTGATACTCTTCGTCAGAGGTAAGTCTGGCATCTGCTAACGCAGTATCTACACTAAAAATATTCAAGCCTTTATTTTCCATAGCTTTAATGTAGAAATGTTCAACTGCAGCTACGTGAAACTCTTTCAAATCATAAAATCTTTTATAGCGTAATTCATCCCAACGCATAGCGTCTTGTAATACTTGCAGTGCGATGCTGGTCTGAGCGACCAGGTGCGGTTCACAATAAAAATGTACTGGGGTGTCAGTCTCTTCGCAACTAGTATAGGTAGTGGTAACTCGCTCAACATTTCCGGCAATGAGGGCAAAAAGATAACTTGGCTTCGGGTGTGGATCAAAATAGGTAACTTCACGATAATTTTGATTATTAAGTTCCACTACAGAATCATATTTTTTATTACCATTAGCAACCATCCAGCGATAATTTTCCACCAATCCACGCAGCGTGGTAGCGTAGGTAGCTAACACATCTGGCCGATCTAAACAATAGGTTATGTTACGCAGTCCCTCTGCCTCACATTGGGTTACTAAAAAAGCACCAGAGCGATACAATCCCATTAACGCGACATTTGCATCCGGATAAATTAAAACCTTAGAAGTAATTGTACACCGCTCTGAATTACAGTATATGTGCATACCTTTTGGAGTAACAATAACTCCCTGCTCTTTAATTTTAATCTGAGTTACTTCTGACTCTTCTAGAAATAAAATTTCTTGTTGCATGTAGCTCTGGCCATTGATGAGGAGAGAGACTAATGCAAGCGATTCCCCATCAAGAAAAATAAATTCTGATTTATTTTTCTTTTCTAATCTCAGTGTTCCGGTCACTAAGGTGGCTGGATACGGTGAAGACTGGTCAGGGAGTTTATAATCAAAGGTAAAATCTAAATCAACATGCTTTAAGTGCCAATCATATGGTTTGTAATCTTTTAAGGAAGCCATACTGTAAGTTTATTTACCTTTTTTTCAATGTAAATAGTAGTTGGAGCAAGGTAGTGCGAAAACGATAACAAAGATACCCGCCCAATAATCCACCAAGATGGGCAAAATGAGCAACGCTGGAAAAAATATTGCCAACACCGAATAATAATTCTAATACTCCATACACTATCACTAGAGTCTTTGCAGATAGTTTAATCGGTGGAAACAATAACTGTAGTTCTAATCTAGGAAAAGTAAAGCCAAACAAAAGCAACACCCCAAACACTCCACCTGAGGCGCCGATAACTATGGTGCTTTGATTGAGAAAAATCGCTATAGCAATATGTAGCATTCCTGCAATAACAACACTGACCAGATATGTAACTATAAAAAAAGCACTGCCATAATAAGTTTCGCAGTGATTCCCAAACAACCATAGTGAGTACATATTAAAGGCAAAATGAAAAATACCTCCATGCAATAAACTATAGGTGAAGAGTTGCCACAACATTGAAAAAGTAATAAAGCAATGTGAAGGATAACAGACCATCTGTAGTGCAAGGGGGTCGAGGTTTACTTCTGGTACGGCTGACTGTAAGAGAAAAAAAACGCCATTGAGGATAATAAGATTTTGTACCATACCAATAATTTTATAGTATTTTTACGATTACTACCTTATTTCATGCTTAGTCTGGCTATGGGACTAAGTACCTATCTGGCTACCACTACTTACCCAGAACTACATCTTTTTGAGTTATTCTTAATTATTTGCGCATTAGCCATACATCCAAGGTTTGGAATAATCATTGGGGCAAGTATTAGTATTTTTATGATAGCGCTTTATGGTGTCAATCTGGCAAAACTCTCCATTCTTCATCAACCTGTTAATTTAGAAGATATTAGATTACTCCTAATCTATCCAGATACTATGTCTTCTGCACTTGGATTTACCTACAGTTCAATGTTGGGAATCGTAATAATTGCAATGCTATTATTAATTTATATATGTGTAAAAGTTACACAGCCAATAGTGCGATTTTACACATATACCTACAATTTTTATGGAAACTATAAAATTCTGGTTACCGTTGTGCAGTTCGTTTTAGCGCTTACGATTGGATGGTTTGGAATAGTCTCATGTGGAAATAAATCCGTAGATTTAGCAGAACGACTGCAAGTCTCACAAAAAGATTCAACCAGACTCTCCTATGCAATGGTATCCCTCGCCATGCAAAACAAACTCGGTCCTATTGGTTATTTGGTCTATGATTTTTATAAATCTAAAACTAAAACTTCAACACAAAATGAGACTACTGCTTCAACCACTGATCCAATATTCTCAACGGTGAATACCTTCCAAACATTTACAAAGCTATTCAAAACAAGCAAAGCAATTGATAGATTTCCCCTACCAGACATATACATAATACTTGCCGAATCCCATATGGATATCGCACATACTTGTAGCAAAGTGAATAAAACTAGTTTTAATGCGTTTACTCAGAAGGTAATTGGGCTGATCAAAAGATTCTGGTGCAAAAACTTCGGCACGGGTACAACTACAGCAGAGTTTGAATTATTCACTGGATTAAGTGCCGAAGTTTTTGCACCAGAATCTTTTGATCAGCCCAATTACCTTCTGAGTAAACGCATTAAAACTAGTTTTATTCACTTTGCTACAAGTATGGGGTACCACGCAAAGGCAATAATCTATGAAAATAAACAATTCTCTTCGGCTGAATATGGACTACAAAACTATGGATTTGACACGATACTGGACGGAATACAACTCGGAGTAAACAGTGATTGGCAAGAGGCTTCAGATACTATCTACTTAGAAACTATTGCCAATACATTAAATAGTATAATTACTTTAGACTCACCGCCCCATCTAATTTTTATCTCTACAATTGAAAATCACGGTCCTCATCCTTGTAAACATTTTGGTGCAAATTCAAAACTACTAGTGGAGACTTCCGTATCAATGCCCGTAGAGCTCCTTTGTCAATTAAATGAATTTGTTTTGCGAGACCATAATCTACATCAAGGATTGCTCACGCTCATTCATTCTATAGAACAAAAAGCAAGACCATTTATTGTGCTTATTTTTGGCGATCATCTTCCTTTTAGTTTTTCTTCAAATGCATACACACCGTATCGAACTCATATCTCCGATTACCAAACCCATGCCATGATTCTTAGTAGCACCATGACTTCTTTCACTCCACCATATCATGCAATTCCATTATTTACTCTACCAACAATATTATCACACTGGATCGCTTCTGATCCACAAACTATGTTTATGGCTCATAATCTAAATGTCATTGATCATTGTAAAAATAGTATCATTACGCAATGCGCTCTCTTTAATACGCTAACCATAACAAGTAAAATGAATATAAAATCCAAAAAACGCACTCCACTTCATTCAAAATAAATGCTATGTATTATAATTGCATCAGAGCTTTGTCAAATCTATCCAAAGATATTAAATCATAAAATTTATTTAAAGAGTATAAAATAATATGGTGAGCAAGAACATTACTATCGCAGTCTTGGCCGAACAAGATCCCTTAGAGCATCGCATTGCAATCGTTCCGTCGTTGCTACAACGCTATCTGGCCTTAGGCGCTTCTATTGCCATTGAACAAGGGGCATGGCGAAAAACCTCAATCAGTGATGCATCATGGCAAGAAGCACAAATCGTTACTCGAGATCAAGCGCTTCGCGAGGCAGATATTGTCATTGGTATTCAAGCCTTGCCAGAATCTGAATTAACTCAGCTAAAAGCGGGGACAATAATGATTAGCTTAGTCTACCCAGATATTCGCCCAACTTGGACTAAAATAGCCTGCACGCAAAAACTTACGGTGTTTGCACTTGAGCGCATGCCAAGAATTTCTCGCGCACAGAGCATGGATGTGCTTTCATCCCAGGCCTCCTGCGCTGGATATGTGGCAGTGATTAAAGGCGCAAGTTTATTGCAACGCTATCTACCAATGTTAACTTCAGCAGCTGGAACGATTAAGCCAGCCCAAGTGCTAGTATTAGGGGTAGGGGTAGCAGGTTTACAAGCAATCGCAACTGCAAAACGACTTGGAGCACAAGTACGGGCATTTGATGTGCGACCCTCAACCAAAGAACAAATTGAATCGCTGGGAGCAAAAGCAATAGACCTTGGGATTTCAGGTGAAGGAAGTGGAGGTTATGCAAGAGTGCTCACCGATGCAGAACAAGAAAAAATAACTACAGTACTTACCGAAGAGATCAGTAAGGCGGATTTGATTATTACCTGCGCTGGGGTACCAGGTAAACCTGCACCGCGCCTGATCACCGCTGCTATGATTACGCGTATGAAACAAGGTGCCGTTATTGTAGACACCATGGCTGAACAAGGTGGCAACTGTGAACTAACCAGCAAAGGTACTACTATCTCACAAAATACCATCACCATATGTGGAGAAACTCATTTACCTTCACGATTAGCGCAGCATGCCTCTGAATTATTTAGTAAAAATATTTTTGCTTTTTTAAGCCCCCTCTTCACTAAACAACATTCCATCAATATAGATTGGAACGATGAGCTTTATACTGCAACAGCACTTTGTCATCAAGGCGAAATAACAAAATCATGATTTTAGAAATTTCTGGGTTTATCGCGCTCTACCTTTTTGTACTGTCAGCAAGTACTGGATATGAAATTATTGCACGAGTTCCCGTGATTTTACATACCCCATTAATGTCGGGGAGTAACTTTATCCATGGTATTGTTCTGGTTGGAGCAATGAGTGCGTTAAGTAACGCCCAAGGAACCATGGAACAAACGATTGGATTTATTGCAGTGTTTTTAGCTTGTGGTAACGCAGTCGGTGGGTATGTAACTACCGACCGCATGCTTGAGTTTTTCAAAACTACCAAAATGAGAAAAGGCCATGATACTTAATATGCCCTTTCTTGAATTTTTTGTTTCATGTGCGTATTTCATTTCATCTATGCTATTTCTATTTGGCTTAAAACAAATGGCATCTCCTAAAACTGCCAGTCAAGGTTTTAGCCTTGCTGGAATTGGTATGCTTCTCGCCACGGGAGCCACAATATTAGTTTCACCTCACAATACCATGCTCATGATTCTTGCGCTTACCAGTGCGTCGCTTATCGCATGGTATTCTGGAAAAAAAGTTGCCATGACCGCTATGCCACAAATGGTTGCTCTCTACAACGGTATGGGTGGTGGTGCAGCAGCCGCTATTGCCTTGCTTGAACTAATGAAACATACACAAACTTCCACTCATAGTGCTATTGCATTTGCTGGAGGGTTAATTGGCGCAATCTCATTTACTGGATCCATCGTTGCGTTTGCCAAACTCCAAGGATTACTCACCCGAACCATTAGATTACCTTTGCATCACACCATTAGTTTATTGGTGTTACTCTTGAGTGTTGCTACGGCGATTTTTACCATGCAGCAGTATTCCATCTCTCTGATTTTTTTATTTTTTATTTCTGCGTTATTGCTTGGCATTCTCATAACCATTCCCGTAGGTGGTGCCGATATGCCAGTGATCATCTCACTCTTTAATGGATTCACAGGACTAGCAGTTGGATTGGAAGGATTAGTTTTAGGCAATCCAGCCATGATCATTGCTGGGACAGTAGTTGGGGCATCTGGAACATTATTAACGCAGCTTATGGCAAAGGCAATGAATAGGTCTATTCTCCAGGTATTATTTAGCTCATTTGGGAATAGCGAAAGCACCAGTGATACACTACTTACCCTGCGAACTGCAGAATCTGAAGACATTGCAGTGCAGTTAGCCTACGCTCAAAAAGTTATTATTATCCCTGGCTATGGATTAGCGGTAGCCCAAGCACAACAAAAAGTAGCCGAACTAACCACGCTATTACGAAAAAAGGATATAACGATACTGTTTGCAATTCACCCAGTTGCTGGTCGGATGCCGGGGCACATGAATGTGTTGTTAGCTGAAGCAGGAATTGACTATGATTTAATCAAAGATATGGATGAAATTAACCCAGAATTTGCTTCCTGTGATGTCGCCATCGTTGTGGGGGCTAACGATGTAATTAATCCAAGCGCGAGAAATGATAAAAACTCCCCGCTCTATGGAATGCCGATATTAGATGTAGATGCAGCAAAACAGATTGTAGTGATTAAACGCGGAAGTGGAAAAGGTTTTTCTGGAGTAGAAAACCCTCTCTTTGGGTTACCTAATTGCTCAATGCTGTATGGTGACGCGCAAGCAGTGCTTGCTACTTTGCTTGCCAATGTAAAGCAAGTTGATTAAATTACTTTCATGATTTCACTACAACATAGTTATCGTGAACTTCCAGCTCCATTATTTGCCAGTACCATTCCCCAATATTTTTCTACACCTACACCCTGCCTGATTAATGACACTCTGGCAAAAGAGCTTGGGCTACCCCACGATGAAAATTTATTATCCTTGCTACATGGAAATCAAAACTCATCACTAGTCATTGCTCAGGCCTATAGCGGTCACCAATATGGACATTACAATAGGCTTGGCGATGGTAGAGCAGCGCTGATTGGTGAAATAAAAACAAGTCAAAACAAAATATTAGATATTCATCTAAAAGGTTCAGGGAGAACAGCATTTTCTAGAAATGGGGATGGAAAAGCTACTCTCAATGCTATGCTCAGAGAATATCTCATCAGTGAAGCCATGGCCGCCCTTGCCATTCCTACCACGAGAAGTTTACTTGTGGCAACCACTGGTGAAAATATTTTTCGTGATCAGGAACGCATTGGTGCAGTGCTCGCTCGTGTTGCCTCAAGTCATATACGAGTCGGTACCTTTCAGTTAGCATCAGAATTTGGTGAAACAATAGTGCGCTCATTAGCTGATTACACCATTGCTCGTCATTATTCAAATTGTCAAATCAGCGATAATCCATACTTGTGTCTCTTTAATCAGGTGAAACAAAAACAAATCGCCCTAATCATTGATTGGTTGCGAGTGGGATTTATTCATGGAGTGATGAATACCGATAATATGCTCCTCTGTGGTGAAACAGTTGATTACGGACCATGCGCATTTATGGATGAGTACCATCCACAAACGGTATTCAGTTCAATTGACAGCTATGGTAGATATGCCTTTGGACAGCAACCACAAATAGCAAAATGGAACTTAAGTAAATTTGCTGAGACACTAGTACCACTCGTAGATACTAATCAAGAAAAAGCAATCAGCGCACTTCAAATCGCACTTGATAGTTTTGATCTTGAGTTTAATCAAGCATGGATAACTATGATGAGTAAGAAATTGGGATTAGCTGAAGCCACCATTGATCAAACAGAATTATTAGAATTAATTACTAGCTTGCTAACAATTATGCAGGAACAATCTATGGATTACACCAATACCTTTGCGCTCTTAACCTATCCTAATACAAGTACAGCAAAGATAGATCAGAATAAAGAGTTTAACCAGTGGTATAAAAATTGGAAAAATAAAACCGATTCTCTAGCGGTAGTATCTCAATCACAGATGCAACAAAATAATCCAGTTTATATTCCTCGAAACCATCTCGTTGAATATGCGTTAACACAAGCGGAAAAAGGTAACGTTGCAGCAGTCACTCAATTACGAAGTATTCTTACTTCGCCTTACCAGATTCAAGATATCAATCCTAACTATCAATCTCCACCGACTCCCTCTGAGCGAATACAAAATACTTACTGCGGGACCTAAAATTGGTATTTAATGCCAAAAGCAACTTGTGGAACATACTTGATACTAGTAATGGTCTCAAAAGAATTTTTAAATTTCTTGCCTTTAAGATCACTGAGCTCAGTTTGGTTGCAGCCTACACACTTCACCGAATGAGTAATATCGCTGAACAAAACCCCAATATCAAAAATAAATTTAAAACCTTCTAAATTGGATTCATGGGTAGAATACCCAATTCCAAGGTACGGCAACACTTTATCAGAATCACCAATGGTAATAGTAATGTTTTTAAATGAAGATATATTTGTATTTTTATCAGTGATGCGCGACTTTAACTTTAAGGTTACGGCAGGAGTAAGCTCGAGATACATTCCCATAGTAAATCTAAAACCAGTATGGCTACCAGTGTAAAAATCAAATAATAAAGGTATTGAGCTTCCCGATAAGCTAGGAGAAATTGACAACTCATCAGGAGGGGTGGTAAATAAATCATCGTGATCTTCAGCTTTTAGACTATAATTCTTTTGATATTTTAAATAGTTATAACCTACCCTAACACCTATTTTGTTACTTAAAATACGGTCGTAGAAAAGTGTAAACCCTTGAAGACTAAGCGTCGCACCAATACCATCCAGCGACTCTTCAGTTTCAGCTTTACTCTCGGTAACTGTGGCATTTGTTTCAGAAATTTTGGTTTGTTCGCTACTGGTCTGTTCGGCATAGCTATAAGTAATAAATGTAAATACACTAAACAGTATTAATATTATTTTGTTCATTTGCGCTAAGTCCCAATGTAAGTTAGTTTAATTTTCTCAGTTTTCATTCTACTTTATTTTTTGACCCCATACATCCATGGTTTCTAATTCTAGCTCTCTGGGAGGATAAATCTTTTTAATTGACCGAATAGGCTCGCAATTCCAGGGTAAATCACAGCGTGCTTCTCTGACAAAAGCCAATCTTTGCTCATTAGTTAAATGGGGATTATGCAACCAATCTTGATACGCGGATGGTTTTAATACTACTATCCCGCGATCATGGCCTTGCTCATGAAAATATGGGTACGGAGTATCGGTTAGGATTGTAAAGGTTGCATAGGTTTGGTTGGCTTCAGTATAGTTTGAATACAACCCTGCAACAAAAAACACTTCATTATCTAATTGATGAAATCGTACAACATGCCCTTTTTGTTTACCATAATGACAAGACTCGATTGCTCCAGTCATTGGCACTAAACAGGTAGTGGCATTTTTCCAGGCTTGTTTCCATGTTGGCACTTGATAGATATATTCATGATTACCATTTTGATTAATCCGTTCTAACCTAGCATTATATGTAGAGGCAGTAAATGGGTAAACTTTTGCCCAACTAGGACATAATGAAAATGCCATATTGACAAGCTGGTACTCACCATTATTAAGATATATCAACGGAGCTTGTTGGGTTTTCATAAAACCCTTAACCGTAAGGTCTAGCGTTGGCGTAATAAGGGGGTCTTGAGTCTTTAGGGGATTACCAAAATGCTTGGCAATGTTATCAAGTGTTGTCTTTATTTCAAAAGTCGCACACATTATTCATTTGCCAATCACTAATCCTTCTCGTCGGGGGTCGGCGCCTCCAACCAGCCCAGAATCGCTAATCGCAATAACATGAATGCCACTATATTGTTTATTAATCACAACCGTATGCCCCATTTGTTCAAGAGCTTGTCGGTATGTGGCAACTGGAGTATTCTCTTCAAGTTCAGTAACAGTATTCATATTAGTTATATGAGGTAATGCAGGCGCAAGTTTTGCATCTAATTGCCAATCCAGTAACGCAATAATAGTTTTTGCAACATATTCTATGATTCTTGGACCACCTGGAGAGCCAAGCGCGTAGCGAGGTTGCATATTTGAGTCAAAAATAATAGTAGGAGACATTGAGCTCCTGGGTCGCTTTCCTGGCTGTACTCGATTGGCAATAGACTCTCCTTGGGAATTAGTAGTCTCAAAACTAAAATCAGTTAGTTGGTTATTTAAGATAAAACCTCCAGCCATTAGGGTGGAACCGAATCCCTTTTCTACACTACTAGTCATAGAGACAATGTTGCCTTGTTTATCAACAATGACAAAATGCGAAGTGGATGGGTTGCTGCGATCAGGTACCGTCTCCCTCGGAATACCGGTGGTTGCCGTACCCATATCTTTTTCAGTTAAGATTAATTTTGAACGAGAAGAGAGATACGCAGGGCTCAATAAAGTCGCAAGAGGTGCTGAGACAAAATCTGGATCGGCTAGATGTGCGTTGCGATCCGCATAGGCAAGTCTACTCGCTTGAGTAAAAAGATGTACAAATTGAAAAGTATTCGGCTCAAATGATTTTAAATTAAATTTCTCGAGCATGGAAAGTATCATTGACACAGTAGTGCCACCAGATGATGGTGGTCCCATTCCACAGATATGGTACTGGTGATAATTACTGCAAACTGGAGTTCGGATAGTGGCACGGTAATTGCAGAGATCCTCTCGTTTGAGTGAACCAGGAAACTGTTTAGCCTTTTGAACCGAAGAGACAATTTTATCAGCAATGCTGCCACAATAAAATTCAGAGACACCTTTGCTAGCAAGCAAGCTAAAGGTTTGCGCCAACGCAGGATTTTTTAGGAGATGGCCAGGTAGCAATGCCCTTCGTTTAGAGTCAAAAAAATATTTTAGTGCGTCTTTATTAGTACCCAATCCACCAAACAGCGCTTCTTCCGCTATAGCACTTGACAACTGAGGCGAGATAGCAAATCCTTTGTTGGCTTGTTCAATAGACTGGGTAAATAAATCGCGCCACGCTAACCTACCAAAATTAGTATGAGCGAGATGTAACATAGCTAACACACCTGGCACACCGACTGCGATACCGCCTTGCGCAGCTTTTGACCAATCAAGTGGTTTTTCACTCTGAATAAATAATTTTTCATCCACAGAAGCCGGTGCAGTTTCTCTACCATCATAACTATAAAGTTTTTTTGTTTTTGCATCCCAATAGAGCATAAAACCACCGCCACCAATCCCTGATGATTGAGGCTCAACCAGTGTGAGCATAGCCTGCACTGCAATGGCTGCATCTACCGCGCTACCACCTCGATCTAAAATATTCATCCCTGCTTGTGATGCTAATGGGTGGGCAGCTACCACCATAGAAGAAAATTTCTTATGCGCCTCAGCAAAACATTGATTGAACCATAGTGCACTACCTAAAAGCACTACGATTTTAAGGTGGTTTTTTATCACTGAATTGAAAGTTGACATTAACACCATTATAATGCTATATAATGTGTTTAATGCTACGAAGAAAGTTTTTCAAGCAAATCATCGCGCTAGGCGCTCTTCCATTATTACCAAGCAATATTCTCTACGCTTCTGCACCAGCGTCACCTCCAACGCTTAGCGGAGTATCAGTTCTTGAGGGGCCACATATACATTTGACCATTGCCAAGCAGGTTAGAGAAATACAAGGGCTACAAACAGAAATGATACTAATTAATAACTCACTTCCTGCGCCAATTATTCGTTGCCGTGAGCGAGACAAGGTTACCATAAGAGTAACTAACACTCTATCAGAAGTATCTTCTATACATTGGCATGGTTTAATTGTACCCAGTGCAATGGATGGCGTGCCTGGATTAAGTTTTAACGGTATCCAACCTGACCAGACATTTGAATATTCATTTCCACTCAACCAACATGGCACTTACTGGTATCACTCTCATTCAGGATTTCAAGAACTGCTCGGAGTCTATGGTGCTTTTATTATTGATAGCACGAAGGCAAAGCCACAACAAGAAGTCGTGATACTTTTATCAGATGCAACAGTGATTCCTCCATCAAGATTATTACATGAACTTAGAATTAACAGCGAGAGACTTTCAGTAATTCGCGATCGGGTTCAGGACTACGCAGAGAATAAAGAAAAATTTGCGATGTGGAACGCCATGGCAATGAGCCCCTTTGATCTTTCGGATACTAGCACTAAGGTGTTTACCTATCTGTGTAATGGTCTTGAAAATCAACAACAGCCCACCCATATTATTCAACCTGGGCAACCCACAAGAATTAGAGTTATTAATGCCTCCTCAAGCACGATATTTGATATTCAAATTCCTGATTTAGAATTTGCAATTATTGGCGCTGATGGTAATGATATTGAAGCAGTTTC
The DNA here is from genome assembly GCA_030054035.1 of Candidatus Methylacidiphilales bacterium. NCBI lineage: Bacteria > Pseudomonadati > Verrucomicrobiota > Methylacidiphilae > Methylacidiphilales > Methylacidiphilales bacterium. The sequence goes on along the minus strand of JASGCS010000007.1, from coordinate 53,633 downwards.
CGTACATGAATTCAGAATCGCACCAGCGGAAACCTATGATCTTTTTTGCATACCCAAAGATCGCCCCTACTGTTTTTTTGCACAAAGTATTGAAAGAACTGGATTTGCACATATTGCCCTAACCCCAGAGATATCGGAGCGCGCCCCTATTCCTATTTTAGATAGACCGGTAACATTAGCTATGAATGATATGATGGGTGATATGGAGTCGGAGCGAAAGCCCATTTCAGAAAAAAAACCTATTAAAAAATCATACCTAGTGGAAAGTGAGGTGGAATACGCCAACTACCAACTTGATGACCCAGGAGTAGGCTTAAGAGATCGCGATTGGAAGGTGCTAACCTATGCAGATTTACACACCATTGACCAACCCATCTTCACAGGTGAAATAGAAGATGAAATTATTTTGCGACTTACCGGCAACATGCATCGCTATCTATGGAATATTGATGGTGTAGAATTCGCCAAAGCAGAGCCGATTCGCTTAGCGTATAAAAAACTCTATAGAGTAACGCTCCACAATGACACGATGATGTCACACCCTATGCATCTGCATGGTCTCTGGAGCAATATCTGTAAATCAGATGGGACCTTCATTAAAAAACACACCCTGCTCGTTCAGGGTGCCAAAGCTATAGAATTTATCGTTGATGCTGATACTATAGGTCGTTGGGCTTTTCATTGCCACTTAGCATTACATATGAAATCAGGAATGTTTAGAGAATTTCGTGTCACCTAATCAAGTTAACTATTCTGCAGCCATCTCTAAAACATTAAAAGTTTATCAACTAGGCTTTCTCATCACTTGGTTTGTTATTGTATCAAGTTATACCGATAGTACTTGGAGTGAAGTTACCCCTGATGAACATCTGACCCATACTGAGCATTCATTTTCACAATTTTCCACCACCTCATTTACATTAGATCAATTTGTAATAGATCTAAAACAACCTCATGATCTCAGCATTAGTTTTGAAATTCAATCAGGTACGGAGACTGATTATTTTCTCCTCTATCATGATGCTAGTTACTCCACACAAGGCGCTACCAATGAAGCGTTAAGTGAATTATCATATGGTACTCCCCTGGGCCGCCATTGGGATATTAAATTTGGGGTATTAACGACCAATCAAAACAAAGCTAACCCTGCCTTGATGGTTCAATTCTCAGGTCTTACCCCTGGAAAAATAGACGCAGACTTTTCCCTCTACCTCTCTGACAACTATCTTGGCTTTAGACAGGAGTTTAGCAAAGATATCTCCATTAGTGAATCTGTGCTTCTTTCTGTTTCACTAGAAGTACTAAAGCTCAAAACACTTTTGGAGACCTCAGGTGAGCTAGCATTTGTTTTCCCCACCTCACTAAATCTAAATGTCTATCTGCTCTTTAGTGGCACAAAACAATTCACACCACTCAATACCTTTGATAGCGCGATACATTTTGGAATTAGCGCGGTGTATTAGCGGGAAATTCTTGCTCAAATTCTTTATCATTTAAAAGCATAATTCTTATCGTCTCACGCAAGATCTCATAGGCTTCTTTCTCTGCGAAATGCTGTTCAATGGTATCAGTTGACTGTTTTAAGGCTTTCTTTTCTTCGTTATCAAGTACAACGGTTTGCACTGACTTTGCATTCTTGGAATAGAGCAATAATGCCCAGCCTCCAAATAAAATCATCGTTGCGATTAGAAATAGTATAACCATAGTTGAAAGGAGTGGAATTAATGTATAGTACTCAAAGAAAGATTCCACAATACCAATTAAAGCAATCCCGCAAAAAAATGCAGTGGCGAATTTTCTTACTAGTGATGGTGTTCTCTCTAAATGCCACCCCAGTATAGCGCCAACTACAAACGCAGAAAAGGAGAGTAATTTGCTAGAGAATAAATTAAGCAAGCCTGTTTTAAATATGGTTAGGAGTATTAGCCCCAGTGCAACTAAACTAACCATACTAAAAAGTATAATGCTACTGTTATTATCAGAGGCTTGTTTTAATTGGTGGATTTCTAAACGACGCACAGAGATAGTTTTATATTCTTCTTTAAGATTTTCAATTTTGTTTAATTTAAGTTGGTTATTTTTCTGTGAAATTACCTTGCTCTGTTGTTTACAATAAATCTGTTCAAGGTTAAATCGTCTGAGGTAGGGAAAATCTATTGCGATTTTTTTTATCCGAGTAATGATTGCTTGCAATTCGGTGAAATAAGTCTTAATAAAAGTTTCTTCAGTTTTTATAACCTCAACATCCTTACGAATATTCGCCGCAATAAAGTCACTTACTTGAGTGGTGATTAAGTTAAAGAGTGGTGCATGAACGGGTAGATTAGCTTCTACAAATGTAATATAGCGGTCAAAAATCTGTAGAAAACGAGGGGAAACTCTTTGGTAATCTTTTTTCCAGTTTTTTTCAAGCGACTCTTTGATCAGAGTTACTACTTCATTAGCAAGCGCTTGTTTTTTAATAATAATGTGATTACATTTTGCTAAAACTCTGTTGATATTCTGATACAAGGCTTCGGTGGAATCGGCGCTCTCACAAATAAATCGCAGGAGCGGTGCAATACAGTGATCTTGATATGTTTCATTGCTTAGGTAGTCAATGATAATCTGTGGCAACGATGCTTGACAATAGTTAGCCAACCAATGGTGTGCGTTAACTAAGTTTTGTTGGGCTTGGTGGGCAGAAATAAAAAAATTAAGATCTTGTTTAAAATACTGATAAAATTCAGATTTATCCTTACAGTGATTGCCGTTAAGATCAAATCCCAATTGAAAGGCATAGGCAAAGGTAGTAGTATCAAAGCGTTTAAGCTTCCGCCATAAGTCAATGGTTGGTTGCAATTTTGGAAACCTACTCATCCACAACGATAGTTTTGAATTTTGATTAGCGAGCTGTTCAATAATACTAGCCTTGGTACTGGCAGGTACAGAGAGAAGCTCTTCGGGCTGATAAAACTCTTGCCCATTAATAATACAGCTATGTGCACCTTGTAAATTGAGGATAAGCATATTCAAAGCAAGTTCGGGATTATAACTGGTAAAGTAACCACGGTATTGATCGGCTTTTTCTTTGTAATGTCTAGCTTCAAGAAATAGATAAAATAAGGCATTAGGATTGCTTAACTCTTTTTGATAATGCGCACTATGTCGCTCATAATGCAAGGCAATTTCTTCTTGTGATTTTAATTCACTCCCATCAAAGCCTTGGTAATGTTTTTCAGGGTCAAGAATATAAGTTGCTTTTTTTAATCCGGCTCTTTTATCTTGTGGATAATCTCGCTCAACCACATCCATGAGCTCATTAAACAAACCTGATTCAACTGGCTCAACCCATTTGGCAATAGTATTTCTGTAAAGATGCCCTTCACCTTTTTCAGGGTATTTCTCTAGGTAATGAGCAAGTTCTTTGGGATTTTTAACTATTATTTGCGCGCCATCCACACTGCCAAATGAATATGGCTTGTAATTAAAAATTAAGTCTTGGTAATGCACTGGAACTGCAACTCCCACCAGCCACTGTTTAACTTCTTGATATGACCAGCGCTCCAGTGGATTCACCGTAATTAATCCCTTGATTAGTTTTGCTATTTCAGCATCTAGGTTAGGTGGGATAGTAATTCTACCTTCACTTTTAAGTCGCATAATTCCAAATTCATCAACATGCTTAAATGGGTTTTCACCTAACCACAGATGCAATACGGTTATCCCTAACGCGTAATAGTCAATGCTTTTATCAATAGTGGTTTTACCTTGGATATTAGTAAATAGTTCAGGGGCGGCATAGATACTGGTGCGGGCAAAGGTAGTGCGAATTAATGAATCGGAATGCAAGGTTAGTGAAGAAATACCAAAATCACCTATGGCCAAATCTTTTTTTGCTTTTGTGCGAAAGTAAATATTATCAGGTTTAATATCGCGATGTATGATTCCATTACTATGACAATAATATAAAGCTTCAATAATTTCCGCAACAATTTGTTTCATGGCGTCAAGAGAAGTAACTGGCATATACTCTAAAAGTGTTCCGCCCTGAGCGTATTCTGAGATTTCATAAAATCGACTCTGATAATAACCGTAATCATAGAGCAGTACGATGTCGGGATGTTTGAGCATTTTAAGTTTTATGAGGATCTCATCTTTTGGTTTAAAATTAGAATAATAGTACTTAAGCACCGCGTATCCTCCTAAGCGAGTGACGAGATACACTTCTGATTCTCCAGAACGAGCCAGCTGTTTAATAATAACAAATTCTTTCCCATTAAGAATAACACTATGGGAGAGAGATGATTGAAAGTTATTTGCGTCGCTTACGCTAGATGATATCACCGCATCATCACTTCTAATGGTGTGGCTACTAGTACCGGATCCAACAATCTGATCGTCTGTTGGTCTTTGAGTGCTCATAGATCTTTTTCTGTAATAACCGAATCAGTGACCATTTCGTACTGCCAAGTTCCCCCGAGCGAGGGATCTTCACATTCATGCGGACCTTCAGGATGAAAACAATTATAGGCATTACAAAGCCACCCAATAGGTTTTCTATGCGTCACCAAAGTAGGTAAGAGAACTTTAATAGCACCAAAAAATCTTCGCGCCTCTTGGTTGGTGGCAAAGGTTTTACTTCGGGTATCATCTAATAATGTAAGTGCAAGCTGCTCTTTTTCTTTTGCTTTTTCTTTTAGTGTAGGGATGCTTTCAGGTTTAGTAGCCAGACTCGGTTGCAGATCGCCCTGAGCAATATTAATGGTAGACTTTTCTTTTAAGACAAAAGAAGGTGATTTTTTAGCTTGATTTAAAATTGATACTGGCGCAGGCGCAATACCATTATCAATTGGTAGAGGTGGATTTTGGATGCTGCGACTAACCTCAAGCAATGTTTGGTGGGCTTGGGCTGTCAGTGCCGTAGCGCATTTGGCACAAAAATCAAAATGACTTATGGTGTGACAAGTAGGACATTGAATGCCTTGGGGTGGATTACCACATTCAGAACAAAAGTTTGTGCCCTCTTCAAATTCAGTATAACAAAAATTACATTTATGTAACAGTAGCCAGATTGCACAGTTTTCGCAAATATCGGCAGTGGACGAAACCTTCCAACCACAATTATGACATTGGCGCCCTGTAGAACTTTCGTTCAATTCAGTTTTAGCATGTTGTAAATGCTGATTCTTAGTGGTTCGGGTTCTATTCATATCTATAAATTAATATTATAGTCTATCGTTATTAAAGCAGATTACTGGTTGATAATAATTTGCAATTCAATATTCGCTAATAACAAGTAACGGTAGGATTGTATCGCTACTTGGTTTTGTGGCTTGAGCTTTGCCACCCCTTGCCACTCTGGTAAGTGATTAAGCGCCGTACCATTGGTTGAGCCTAAATCCTGAAGCATCCAACCCTGATTGGGATTAAACAAAAACTGCACATGTCGTTCTGAGATTTGATGATAGGCAGAAAATATTTTGCTATAATTGCCATGCAACCTACCAATAATTTCTTCAGGTCTAATTGTTATATCAATGTTTAGCGTCGTATTAACCAGTCGTAAAACCGGCACTGAAGTACGCATTGAAGTGTTCATTGGAGTAGCGTTAGGATTATTTTGCTTCGCCGATACTAGTGTGTTCCCATCATTAATACATTTTTTTCCTTTGCCGGTCTTTCCACATAAGGGACAAATCAGTATTTCCTTGCCACATTGATCGCAATAAAAACAATCATTTTCAATTTCACTTTTACAGTAGATACAAATCATGCAAAATCAATTTTGACTATGGTGTTAATAATCTTGCTTACATCTGGTTGTACTCTGCGTCTAGCCGCGATTCTCATCGCCTGATTTTGCAGGACTCGTTCAAATAGATTTCGTACTGTCCTACCATTGGCAAAATTTTTATCTCGCTGATTAAATAGTTTAGTCAATAGGGTAAGTGCATGCCCTTCGGTATGCTCGGCAAGCTCCATGTCTTTTGCTTTCACCATCTGCTTAAATATCTCAAGCATTTCTTCTGGGGTGTAATCTTCAAATTCAATATGGTGGGTAAAGCGAGAGCTAAGTCCAGGATTAGACTCTAAAAAACCCTCCATCTCATTGTGATATCCTGCGGCAATGACCATTAACTTTCCTCGCTCGTTTTCCATTCTCTCTAAGATAATTTCGATGGCTTTCATCCCATAGTCATTAGTACCGCCCTTACTCAGGGTGTAGGCTTCGTCAATGAATAATATTCCACCTAAGGCTTGATCTATTTTTTTGTTGGTGATATTTTCTGTTTGCCCAACATAGCTACCGACCAAATCCTTTCGACTTGCCTCAATGACTTTGCTACTCGGTAATAATCCCATGGCTTGCACGATGCTGCCTAGTATTCTCGCCACAGTAGTTTTGCCAGTTCCAGGGTTTCCCTTAAAGATAAAATGGGTACTCAGCGTGGTTTTTTTACCGCCCGAAGTCATCCTAATTTTTTCAACCTCAAAATAGTCAATCAATTTTGTAATGGTTAACTTTACCGATTGTAATCCCACCAGAGCATGTAAGGCTTTCATGGCATCATCTAGACTCATAACAGTATTTTCATCTTGGAAACTAGGGATGTCATCAGCGATTAGGACTAGGTCATGTGCATGAGACTTTTGTAGTCTAGTTGCACGCAGCGACAAACACCGTTCATAGAGATTGCGCATGTCACGACCATTGGCAAATTGTTTGCTACGATTATCGTAGAGCTCTTGTATGGTTTTTTGTAACTTAGCTTCCGCATCACCGGCGATCTGATACTGATCAAGGCGAACAAATCTTTGAAATATTTTAAATAATTCAATGGGCGTGTAATCCTTCAAATCAAACATATTTTCAAGCTTAAATCTTGATTGCAGGCCGGGATTGGCATTAATAAAATTTTGCATTTCTTTTTTATAGCCAGCAGCAATGACCATGAACTTTCCTCGATCATCTTCCATTCTTTTTAATAAAGTATCAATGGCTTCTTGGCCATAGGAATCATTATCACTATTTTTTAGGGTGTATGCTTCATCAATAAATAGCACACCTCCCATTGCATCGTCGCAGTATTTTTGAATAAGCTTTGGTGTAGACCCGAGATATTCACCGACTAACTTACTTCTATCAACTTCAATGACATGCCCGCGACTTAGCAAACCAATAGAATAAAATATCTCTCCAAGTTTTCTCGCTAAGCTAGTCTTTCCTGTACCAGGATTTCCGGTAAAGAGTAAATGTTCACCAAAACTATAGGTCTTGCCAGTAAGCAAGGCATCTTGTTTGGCAATTTCAATGCGACTTATCATAGTTTTGACATAGGCCTTGATCTCCTCCATGCCAATCAACTCTTCAAGCTCAGCAATAATTTGCTGCGTGGTTTTTTCATCTGAAACCGCTCCATGAATATCTCCAGCCATAATGACTTGAGGAAGATGTACATACTGCGGATTGAGCACATGGGCTTGAATAATTTCTTTAACTATTTTTTTTACGGTATGTCCATTACCAAAACCACTATCCTTATTCTTGATACAGGTTCTAAACACATTACTTAATTTATTTTTTGCATCTGCATCTAGCGTGAAGCGTTGATGTTCAAACTCCCTAATGGCTATTTCACACATTTCTTCAGCAGATAAATCAGGTAATATAAAAATTTGACTAAAGCGATTCTTGACTTCTGGATTTGTCTCTAGGTACTCTTTAAAACCATCTGGACGGGAAGCGAGCACGATGATTGGATCTCCATTGTTTTTATCCATTTCGGCATAGAGCTTGTCCATCGGGGTAATAGTACCAGGGATATAATCTGCAGGAACTAATCGATGCACATCATCGATAAACACCATACCACCTTTTTCATTATTCAAATTAATCGCCAAGTCTTTTGCAAAGTTCACAAAATCAACCGCATTAATAATCTTAGCGTCTGGCTTACTGAGTATGCCATTCTTAAAATATGTTTTGGCGAGAAGGTCTGCAATCATAGACTTCCCTGTGCCAGTGCTACCAATCAGTATGGTGGTGAGTATTTTAAGGTCTAGTTGCCTACCACTAGATTTCATTTTACGAGCAAAGGTAATGGTGGTAGTAATGCTCTTTTTTAATTCGGTTAAGCCTACCAATACATCTAAACTTGCATCTAAACTGCTGCCGAGGTGTTTGGGCTTAGGGCTTGGTTCAAGCAGTTCTACTCCACAATGCTTACAGTAACTTGCAAGGTCGCGGTTAGGACTATTACATACATTACATGTTATTGCCATATTGCATTAGTTACATATCCATTACTTCCATAATCTCAATAGTCGAACCTGGTATTTGTAAATGAGGGTGGTTAGTATATTCTTTTGCAATTGCGTCATGGGATTCGCCCTGTACATATGAATACACTCCTATATCATTTTTATGTTCAGTAACTTTTCCAAGTGTGATAAGTTTGGTTTTGCCAGCTATGTAGTGTTTGATGATCATATTTGCATGTGCTTCTGACCATGCCTGCCACTCTTCCATCATTTTTTTCTCATCGAGTTCCTTTGTTTTTGCATCAGTTTTTTCCCATTCTTGCATAGAAGCATAGGGTATCATAAAATAAACTACATATCTTTTAAGATTTGTTTCAGTCATAAATCCTCCTTTTGATAAATCTCAGTTAAAAAACCATTGCTGCTAATCAATTATACTACACGGACATAGTAATATATAGATATGACAAACGCTAATTCTGAAATTATTCAACTCAACGCTCATGCTACTGTACAAGGAGAGCGTAGCACTATGACTCATGATCATGAACAACAGTTCGCTATTCATCCAGAGAGTAGTAATCTCAAGTTCCAACCAGGTGAGACTACCACTAGCGTCATAGACATTGGTCTAAACAACGCTCAAACCGGATTTTGGACTTGTAGCAACAGTCTCTGTTTAGTAAACTTCAAAGTTTGGCAATATTGTCATTTCCTTGAAGGAGAGGCCATTATTTCCAATCAACATGGTAAAACTTGGCATATTAATAACCAACATGGTTTTATTATCCCCTATGGGTTTAAGGGCGTCTGGCATACTACTAAAAAAATTCTAAATCATTACACCGCTATCACGCAAGATGCAGAGATAACTAAAACTATCTCCCCCGATGAAATTATCATGCTTAATCCACAAGCTAGTCATGCGCCTTCGCCCTCCCCTACTCCCACCCCGCCTGAGAAACTAATCCATGGCACATTAACTTCACAAGCATGGGATTTTTTTAACTGCAACAATAACCCTGCAATTGATTGTGGGCTTTGGGAATGTGATATAGGCAAAAGGCACTCCTTCTTTGAGGGATATACGGAAGTAGAGCGAATCATCAAGGGTCAGTGTGTAATTACCAATCAAATGGGCAAATCATTCACATTCACTGCAGGTGATATTTATGTCATTCCAAAAGACTTTAAGGGTACTTGGGAAACCGTATCTCCGCTAGTCAAGGAATATGTGGTTATTACATAACACATATATAAATACTTAATTTCAAAATATAACAGATTTATCCGTTATGTTATAAATATTTTTGATATAATAAAAATTAAATTAGGAGATAAATTATGCACAATGTAAATAAACTAAATAACCTCAAACAAGTAATGCTAATTTCCATTGGCATTTTTTTACTTCAGGCCTATCAGAGCTCACAAGCAAATGAAGATTTAAGTGGTGGCTATGTGGCAGTGGTAGCTGACTTTTATAAACCTATTTCATTTTCATCTGGTGGTTATCAAACTGTTTCTGGAATTAGTTATCCATTTCTAGCAAAAACAGAAATACAAACAAAAAACACATTTTCAATCGGAGCTGGATATTTGTATGTCATGGACAAGGGTTTTAGTATAGGGGGAGAAGTAAACTATATTCCTAATTTAACCATAGAAGCTAAATCCGTTGCTACAGTTACAACAACTATTAATAATCGGACAACTACGACCACAGGGAGCAGTACTACTAATGTTACTGGTTCTAACTTCAGTGCAAGTATGCTTTTGGGATATAGCTTCGACGATGGTACTGCCATATTAGTTAATTTAAAATTAAAGAATAACTACAAACTTGGCGATAATACCTCTGTAGATGATAAAGAGCTTTCTCTTGAAGCCAGAATAGCACTCGACTCTGATGCTAATCATTTTATTAGAATTAACCTAAATCCTTTTTTTGGAACCTACGCGAATAGCAAAGGTAACATTTCAGAAGAAGACTGTTTAAAGTCATACACCTGCTCATCTGTTGAAAGACAGTTCGCTATTGGCTACCAATACCGATTTTAAAAATTAGCGTGGTGTAGTGCCTGCGCTGGTATTTTTGCGCTTAATGTATTTATATTTATGAAGGCTTGCCGTACCTAAAAAGTTATTGATGCCTAGACCAGTAATAAATAATAAGATGGTGATAAGGACTCTATAGAGCTCGATAAGTGCGGCAAAGATTTTATTTTTATTAATATTTAGCTCATTAGCAACGGTATCAATCGTATAAGGTAGATGGATTTCTTTAACAAAAGGATGTGGGACCATGTACTCTACAATCGAGAAATTAGGGAGCTCTCTAGAATAATTACTAACTATATAAAAGTGCAAGATAGTACTTAGGACAAAGAAACAACCTATCGGCTTAAAGATAGCCACACCATTATCTGAGATTTTCTTATAGAGGGTGAGGAAGACTACCTCAAAAGACTTTGCGATCATTTTCAATCGATGCGTGGTATACGTTAACCATACCATAGAGTTAAGTGAATTTAAAAACTCACAAGGTGCTAGTAAATATTCTCGGGTATATAAAATATCGGTAGTTATTTTTCTTACGCTATCTTTATCTTTTTCACTTAATTCACGAAGTAATTGTAGGCGATTAATAATACCATGCGCATTAGCTAATAAATATTCCATTGAAGTATCAGCTACTTGGTGTGTGAATTTTAGGCGCACCAAAATCTTGAATATTTGGGGTACAACATACACAGCAACAAAGGCAATAGTACTATACGTTAATAATAAGAAATTGGCAGGAACAGGTAATGGGAATACATATATCCCAATGCAAAGCAACAGACACCCTATCCCATAGACTCGTGCTAATCGTTGCGCTAGTGCAATCTCTCTATTTGCAGTATCAGCATCAATTGGCAAATCGGTAGCCTGATTAATGGCACGATGTATGGCCGCATTAATTATTGTAGGAAGTGAATACTTGATTTTATCAAAACGAAAGTTGCTATTACGGTAAGTGACATTAGCAAACTTGGGTAACTGAGGTAATGCATTATCGTTTTCACCAAAGGCACTACCTTCTAACAATATACTGTTATCAAATCTGGATTCTGATAGATTTAAACATCTATTGATACGACTGTTGCGTAGGTCGAGTGCATGTTCAAATGATGAGTTTCTAAATATAACATCGTGGTTGCAGCTCATTGCCTTGAAATATGAGATCGTAAATTGACATAGGTAGTACTCAACGGTTCTTGAGAAAGTGGTGTAATCAAATTTTATGTTATCTAAACATTTGCAAAATCTAAACTCCGTCTTGGCGTTAAAGTGAGAAAAGGTAAAGGAGGCTCTTTTTTCAAATTCTACTCTCAATAATAATACCTGTGAAGCTGAATAATTCTCTCCCTTCTGTTCATTGCCAAATCTACTACCGATAAACTCAACATCTCCTCTGCAGATAACTTGCTCTAAAGCAACCATAGGTTGTCTAGCATTATCAAGTGTCATAGTAATACTGCTAGGTGATTTATAGAGATCAAAACAACATTGGTTAAATGAGAGTTTTTTATTGAATATTGAATAGGCAATAGTGCAGGTATTAATATGCGTATTACTTGAAGGTAATTCACTTTGCAACACTTCATTGATTATTTTTTTGTTATGTAGAAATCCCAATTGAATTGGGTAATTACTTGTAGTGGAGAGTATTTTCTGTTGTGAAGCAATTTTTTGCTCAATCAGTCTTTCAATGGTTTTCATTTTTTCAAATGAAATAGTAGTGCCGACATAGGCATTCCCCTCAAATAAACAAGCTGCAATATGTAGACTATCAAATGAGTAGTTGAGGGTATTGGCGGTACTTTGGTTTTGGAAAGAAACCTGATCGGTAAAAACACAAAACTCAAACACGATAGAAATTGATCCCGTATTAATGGCGGTTGAATCAAAACAGGAAAGAAAGTCAGTTACACTAGGAAAAATACAACCACTAAATATACATGTGGTACCTTTGTTATTTTTAATATAAGATTTTAATTTTTTAATGAAAGTCTTTTGGTCAATAGAATTTTTCTCAGTTTGCTTTCTCCATTCTGATAATATTGTATTTACCTCTCCATTACTAATTGAATAGTCTTTATAATGTTGATAAAAAGAATGCTCGGTAACTTCTTTATTTAAAAAATCTAATTTTTTATTTAAAAATTCACTCCATGTTTTATAGTTATCATTAAAATAATATTTCATGTAATCAATACGATTCTACTAGTGATGTGATTTTAATTTGAGTGAAGTATGCTGGTGTGCTTACGAGGCAAGCTGACCCATTTCTACAATGGTTGGCTTTACCGCATTAGGTACCATGTTCAATAACTTTTCTCTTAATTTTGCGTCATAGGAAACCAAAGGCTTGCTACCCTCAAAGGCCCTTGCTTGCAAGGCATTTACCATCTCTTGATTAGTAAAATCAAACTCTTCCATACCATGGGTTCTACAATAGTGCCAAGGACTTCGTTCATCATGGGTGATGGATTTAAAATCTTTACCACCTCCATACCGTTCCCATACCCCAGCTACAATCATGGCAGGCAACATTTCCATTTCTTGTGGTACCATTTTTATAAATTTCGTTTGTATTTCTAACAACCTCGCGTTAATCTTAGTTTCATCTTGTTCAGAAGGATAATTATTTTCTAATCTCCACATATCTGACGCAAAACAATCGGGATTAGTTTCGTTGCTATATTCATCTTGAAGAGATTTTATAACAGGGCCATTGGTAGCCACCAAAATTTTATCTTCAAATAACTTTCGGCCACCACTGTAAGCATAAAACCAAGTAAAACTAATATATACCAGTTTAATTAATTTATAGGGGTTGATGTCCTGCTTGTAACCATGGGCAAATACTTTAAATACATCTGCAACATCTTTTGCCGTAACCTGTATTGCGCACTTATCGTCATGTTCTATTTGTGTCATAATTGCCCCCGAATTAATGATACTAATGATTGTACCACAAATCAAGAACTATTTTGACAATTTAATTCGCAGATGCTTTGCTTTTCTGTAGCTCAGAGACAATCGCCTCTCCTACACCAGTTGCCGATGCAGGATTTTGACCTGTAACTACCCGTTGATCCACTGCAATATGTTTCTGCCATAAACCAGATTTCTCAAACTTAGCACCCCGTTCAATAAGCCTTGATTCCAGCATAAATGGCACTACGCCCTGCAACTTTACAGCAATTTCTTCTTCATTCGTAAAGGCATTAATGCGCTTTCCCTCAACAAGGTATTTACCATTACTTAGCTTGATATTTACCAATCCAGCAGGTCCATGGCATACAGCTCCTACCACACCACCTCGTTCATATATTAATGTCGCAAGTGAGGCGATTGCAGTATTATCAGGAAAATCCCACATCGTACCATGCCCACCAGCATAGTAGATAGCACCGTACTCTTCTGGCCTAACTTGTGCGGGCGTAAGGGTATTCTCAACCTTAGCCCTGTACTTAGCATCATCCCAGAACTTCTTATTAACCGCATCTCCTAAATCAAACCCATCTACAGGAGCCTTGCCTCCCTTTGGGCTAACAAAATCAATTTCATACCCAGCACCCACTAAGACATTCCACGCATGTGAAACTTCAGACAAATAAAAACCTGTTGGCTCACCTGTAGAGCCCTTCTTATCATGACTTGTAACTACAAATAATATTTTCATAACATAACTCCTTTTATTTAACAGACATTAGTATACAATGTCAATAATCGACAAATGAAGTACTATATTCTGCCTGAGCAACTATCGTAGATTAAGGACACTAGAGTATCTTTAAAATCGTCGCTACAATTATCCCTTTCATTTATTAGAAACTTCAAGGTAAGGATTTTATCTGTGACCTCAAGGAGCGCATTATAGAATTTATTTAATTCCTCATGAAACTTAATTGGTTTTTTCGCTTTTATACTTACAACGCTAATAATATGCTTATTATCGGGTTCATCGGGTTCATCGGGTTCATCAGGTTCATCGGGTTCATCTACTTCTTTAACATCTAAATCTCGAGCAAACACAGTTCCATTAATCGCAGAAAGTATCAAATGGTTATTGTTAAGTAATTGCTGGTAGTTGAGTATTTTAATTGGTTTAATCTGCGTGCCGATTGAACCATTATATGAAGTAATGGAAACATTACTAGCCTCTAGCCAACTATTAGTGGCATTAATATCACTGTTCGCTATGAGAGTAATTTTTCTAGCTTGAATAATAATATCATTCAATTTAATTTTACCTTTTCCTTCTTCAGTACCAGTCGCAGTCAAGATAAGGTGAGCCTTAGATAAATTTAATTTATAAGGGGAATTATTAACGATACTAGGACCTAGAGAAATAGTAGCTAGAGATGGAAATCTAGGTAAATCAAAATTATTAGCTTTGATTGAATACACTCCTTCAAAATCATCTGTAAGTTTGGCATCAATAGCTCCAAATTTATTATCATGAATATAAATAGACCCAGTGACCGGAGTAAGTAATTGTAGCGATGAATTATCCCAGCTCATAGGTTTGATGAGTATTGCTGTAACTATACAACCCAAACAATTTTTGAAAAACGCGCCTATAAATATTGGATTATTAGATGTGCCAATATTACCATTTTTCGTGATGAGTGTTATATTGTCTGAGTGTATTTTACCGAATCTACCATTTTTGACTTCAATATTATTGTATGCTTCTAGCGTTATTGATGGAGCGACTAGCATATAGTCATTGAAGATAATATTACCTGCGCCAGAACTAGTATCTGAAGCAATCAAACGAATCCTGCTGTAAGAAGTTGAACAACCATATGAACAAATTATAATAGCACCATCATTATTATTATTCTCAATAGAGAATTCAATATTTCCCTTGGTTTGCTCAAGTGAGAATATATTTACATTTTCTATATCATTTACAAATGATGAAAATGCTCCAGCTGATGGAGTTTTAAGATGCACTGCTTTAAATTTGTTAAAGCGACTGCGATTTATTTTTAGATTTGATTCAGTCCAAACACCATTGAATTGTTTTATTGTAATGGGGTTAGTATCTGTTCCTAGTGTTCCATTTATTATAAAGTAGGGGTAGTTGCGACCATTAACTTCTAATTCAATTGAGTTTGCGGTAATCATCGCTATGTCGCTTTGAGTGGAGTTATAAATATTATTTGCTTTTATACGGACATGGTTTGCAATGAGACTATAGTATTGATTCCTAATGACATCGCCTGCACTTGCAATTAATTTGAGCGTTGCTAAGGGAAAGTGTAGATCAGCACTAATATATAGATCGCCATAGGTTTGCTCGAGGGAGAATGTGCCGGTTGCAGAAAAGAAGACTGAATCGAGCACACCTGCACTCGCAGTTTTAATATAGAGAGAGCCATTGGTTGCAATAAGTGTCAGAGTTTGTGGAGTCCATGCAGTACTTGTTTTAGATTCAATAGTGAGGGATTGTATCTCACTGCCGATTGAAGCCTGACTCGCAATAAGGGTAATCAAAGATGCGGTGAGTGAGCCTTGGCTTGTCGCTTCAAATGAATGTGCGGTAGCGTTGATAGATCGTAGGGTTAGGGCATGAGCTATTGTTAATGAACCAGGTGTGACAATGGTTAATGCTAGATTTGGTTGGTTGTAGTTCGCTACAGTTGTGCTTTTGGTGTGGTTTGATTGGTAAAGGTAGAGGGCGCCAGTTTGTCCATGGGTGATCACAGCGTCAGGGGTCAAGATTTCTAAAATATTATCTGATCGTCTAATGTAGATAGAGTCTGTTGCGGTGAGTACTAGTTGAGCAAAGGTTGAAGTAGAAAGTATTATTGGATGATTGGGAGAGCCAATATCACCAGCGTAAGCTTGCAGGATAATGGTGCTGGCAGTAATGGTGGCATCGGTATTGTTGGTGATGGTGTCTCGGATAAATGAAAATGTTGAATAGGCGTGGCTGCCGTAGTTGATACAGGTAGGTAAGCCACTTGTGAGCTCAGTGCAGGTAGCAATATCATTAGTGATGGCTGGAGGGGTTGGTAATGAAATGGTAGTAGAGGTATCTGCAAATATGTAGCCTGCGGTAGCTGATGTAGGTCTGGTATTCACTTGCAACTGCACGAGCTCATTTTTTTTGGGTGCTGAAGTTCGGGCTAGGAATATTGCTTGAGCATCGGCAATAAACTGCGTGAAGGTGCTATCGTTCAATCCTGCAAATACGGTTATAGGCTGCGATGCAGTGCCGATATTACCTTGTGCTGCAATTAGGGATATGGTTGGTGCTCTGATTGATCCTGTGCTACTCGTAATACTGGTATAGGCATTGAGCATGACTGCATGGGCAAACAATGCATGGGATGAGAGCGCTATGGAGCCATTGCCGAGCGATGAGTCTGTCGTATAAAGCATTAATCGTAGGGTGGGATGGCTAATCCCATTTGTCAATGATATATTGCCACTAGTTTGTATGAGAGAAAATGTTCCATAGGGTGATAGGGATGTGGGTGTGCCCGAAGCAAGGGTAGAAAGTAATCCTGCTATATTTGTTTTCAGGTACATGGATCCAGCAGGAGCAGTAAGGAATATATTTTCAGCAGACCAATCATGAGCGGTGCGGGAAACTGTGATGGGATGTTGTGATGAACCAAGTGAACCGGTATATGAGGTGAGTGAGACTATCTGAGCAGTTATGCCTCCGCTCGTGTTAGTGATATCACGCTGTGCCCAGAGGGTAAGCGCATGGACATTGATGGAATGGGTATTGAGTATGATACTACCATAGGATGCTGCGGTATCAGTTGCTACTATAACCAAGGTTGCATTAGGACGGGTAATATCTGCATCAAGGGTGATATTGCCAATGGTTTGCTCGAGGAAATAAACCCCTGAGAAACTTGATGGGATAGTTGCGCTAAGAGCACCCTGTGAAGGTGTTTTGATATAGATAGAACCTTGAGGTGATGAGAGCGCTAGATTGGAAGGAGTCCAAGTGCCTTGTGCTTGGGCGATGTTAAGTGGACTTGATGCTGTTCCAATTGAGCCACTAGTCGCGGTAATAGTGAGATTAGACAGAGTGAGGAGTGCGTTGAACTTAACATTGGTATTGATAGAGTCAGCTAGGAGGGTTAATCGATTGGTGCCAAGGTAGGTAATAGAAGTAAGCAGAGATATTTCATTAGCTTGTAATTCTAGATTACCTGACGCTAATAACGATTCAATGTTACTGCGACTATAAATTGTAGCAGTGGGATTAAAGAGCTTTGTTAGGTCAATGAGGTAAAGCTCAGGCTTCACACTACCATTCGTAGTAGCAAACACAAGAGCATATTCATCTGAGAGGGCTACAGCTTTTCCAAAATATGAATATGATTGTATTGATGGTGCATTAGGGGTAGCAAGGAGATCAGTCCAGCTGCCAGTTACAAGGTTGTAGAGAAAGGCGTTGCCTGTGTCATTTAATGAATTATAGTCATAGGATTGGGCGCTGATGAGAGCGTAGTTGTCTGAGAGGGCTACAGCTGATCCAAAATATGAAAATGATTGTATTGGTGCGTTAGGGGTGGCAAGGAGATCTGTCCAGCTGCCAGTTGTAAGGTTGTAGAGAAAGGCGTTGCCTGTTTCATTTAATGAATTATATTCATAGTATCGGGCACCGATGAGGGCGTAGTTGTCAGAGAGGGCTACAGCTGATCCAAAATATGAAAATGATTGTATTGGTGCGTTAGGGGTGGCAAGGAGATCTGTCCAGCTGCCAGTTGTAAGGTTGTAGAGAAAGGCGTTGCCTGTTTCATTTAATGAATTATAGTCATAGGATTGGGCGCCGATGAGGGCATAGTTACCTGAGAGGGCTACAGCTGATCCAAAATATGAATATGATTGTATTGATGGTACATTAGGGGTAGCAAGGAGATCTGTCCAGCTGCCAGTTTCAATGTTGTAGAGAAAGGCATTGCCTGTGTTAGTGTTATTTAATGAATTATAGTTATAATAATCGGCGCCGATAAGGGCGTAGTTGTCAGAGAGGGCTACAGCTTTTCCAAAATATGAAAATGATTGTATTGGTGCGTTAGGGGTGGCAAGGAGATCTGTCCAGCTGCCAGTTGTAAGGTTGTAGAGAAAGGCGTTGCCTGTTTCATTTAATGAATTATAGTCATAGGATTGGGCGCCGATGAGGGCATAGTTACCTGAGAGGGCTACAGCTGATCCAAAATGTGAATAAGATTGTATTGATGGTGCATTAGGGGTAGCTAGGAGATCAGTCCAAGTACCAGTTGCTATGTTAAAGAGAAAGGCATTGCCTGTGTTAGTGTTATTTAATGAATTATAGTCATAGGATGGGGCGCCGATGAGGGCATAGGAATTAGATAGAGCGATTTCATTAGTATAAATATCGCTCTTATTAATATTTAGACTTTGAAGTAATTCTTTGAATAGCGTCAGAGATGCAGGTGTCTCTCTGATAATGATATGGATGGGGTCGATGAGTATGGTTTTAGCTTGTATCTCTGATGAATTATGGGTTAAGGTATTGGCAGCTGATAATTCTATGTAATTAGTTGCGAAGGCTCTGCCATAAAAATTAGTATTGGTTGCATAGATGCTAATGCTATCTGTTGCTGTGATAGTGGTGGTATCATTAATTGTGATAGTTTGTGGTGGGTTGGTTTTAGAGCCAATATCTATGATATGTCCTGTTATGGTTGCATACAAGAATGTAAGGTTGGTTTTGGCGAAGTAGTATTGAGAGGAGGCATTAATGGTGGCGGAAATAAGTGCATGAGAGTTGGTGGCACGGAGAGTTAGTTGAGGGGCAGTAATCAAGGCAGTGGATTCTAGAAAAATCTCAGAAGCAACTAGGGAGAAGCGATTGGTAGCAGTATGGTTTCCAGATAAGGAGATACTAGCATCTGCAGTAAAAGTTATTTGATCTGATGATGTTTGTGCAGAGCCTAAGATACCGCCTTTCGCAAAGAGGTCTAAACTACTCGCATCTGCAGTAGTATGCAAAGTGCCATGTACTGTTATGGTGCCTTGTGCGGTAAGAGCAATCGCATTAGTAGCGGCAAGCACAGCTGATTGCTCTTGGGTAATCGCTCTAGCCATAAGCTGGATTTTATTCGTGGCGTTAATTGTGCCTAATGAATGAATATCTCCATTCAGAAGCTCGGGATTATTTATGGATATGGAATTCGTCAAAGCATTATAGGTAATGTTACTCATAGGAGTAGCAACCGCAATAAAAGTATTGGCTGAGACTGATGAGGTGGCTCCAAAATAAAATCCATTGGCATTTAAGAGTATTACTCTGCCATTGGCTTTTAAGGAGCCTAAAATTTGAGAAGGGTTTGCATCTAATATATTATTAATGGTGATAGCCGAAGCTGATGGCTGGTTAAACACCACTTGTTCGTTTGGGTTAATTGTAAATGAGTGCCAGGTAAGTGTTGCACTATGAGATGTTTGGTTAATGACAGTGTCAGATGCAAGTTGAGTAATGTTGACGCTCCCATCTGCAACCTGCTCTAAACGGGGAATAGCCTGGAGTAAAGAGGTGGAGAACATTAAAACAACAAAAACAAAAAACTTCATAAATTCTAAGAGTGTATTACTATAGACGCATAAGGACTAGAGAAGGTTCCATGTAATGCAAGAATTTATGTGTAGGGGGTGTGGTATCAAACTACCCCTAAGTTACTGAAATAGCTAGGTTACACTTTAAGAATTGTTGATTTTAATGGCTCAGGAACTACATCTCAAACTGAAACAGAAACTGGATAGATTCTTTCTCTACAGTAAATTTGTTGGTATTATAATTGCTACCACTTGCAGAGGGGCTTAAGCTTTTTCGATAATCACCTAGATTGATCTGATAATCAATACGAAAGTAATTGTAACCCGCATTATCAATTGGAATCAACGCAACTAGGCCAATAAATTGGGAGTTAAACTTGAGCGCTTCGCCAACAAAAATAAAATCATTGGGTTGTAACTGTTGATAGGCACCGATATTAAAATAGAACCGGTAAAATTGATTGCCGTCATGCATACCAATGAGCAGTGATTCATAGAGGTAGGTGCGTTTAGATTGTTGCACTGGTAGTTTGGCTCTGCTAGCGGTCTCATACTCAAACTTCACTACATCTTGTTCATAAGCAAATTCAAGTCCAAAACTAAATGAAGTGTCAGCAAAATCTTTTAATATGCTAAAACCTAATTTTGGAGCTAAACAAGAAGACACCATGCTACAGGTAGTGTATTCTTTTAACTTACCACCTCCATAGAGATCATACTGACTAGCATAGATATCATCTTTTTGATTTAACACTATCGCCTGGGTACCAATAAAAAAATAGCTTTTCCAGGTACTAGCCACTGAGTCTAGGTTAAGGACAGTTTTATCTTCAGGCTCATCACTTGCAAATACAGGAGTGTGAAGCAGGTTGATACTACAGAATAAGAAAAACCAATAAAAGTGAGAAATAGAAAATCGAGAATTAAGCATGCTATTCACCAACTCCCTCTTCAATGAAATCTTCATGGCTATCATTTTGTATATCATTTTGTATATCATTTTGATCTACGATTTTTGAAACTTTGCTTAGGCGCTTGATTGCAGTATTAATCAGTGGGTCAGAGTCTAAACCAAGTCTAACACGCTGTTCAGCAAGCTTCTCATAAGCTTCAGTAGCTTGGGCATAAGATTCATCTGCTACCTCAAGGCAAACTGCTAGATTAAAATCAAGATCAAGGTCCTGCATCGCGACCATCTTGCGAAGCTGATTCCAAAGCTCACATGCTTCCTTATAGTTACCTTGATGAAAGCGTACACTTGCTTGGGTAAAGATGCGGTGGAATAGACCGCGTTGTGCGCTGCTCTCTCGTTTAAAACGAACAATAAAATTAGCTTTAGGAGGAAATAGTTCTAGCGCAATCTCCTGAACGATTGCCTTGATACGCTTTTGAATAAGGTATTCTTCGTCGCTGGTCTCAACCCCTTCCGTACGACAGCGAGTCTCTTCATTACTAGTAGCTTTTAATAATTTAAGTTTATCAGGGATAGTGAAACGATAGATGCTTTCTCCAGATTCTACCTCAATGATTTCAAAGACCAGATGAAAGGTATAGGTCTGATAAATACAATTAATACTAGATCGTCGTACGGTAGTCTCATTGCGCTTAATCGTCAATCCAGTGAGAATTACACCTTTGGCACTTGATATTTTACCGAGCTCTGATTTATCTTCTGCTAATGAGGTAAAAACAGAATCATCCTGAAACTTAAATATTTTATTAATAATATTAAATTGCTTAGAGCCTGGATCAGTAACTTGAATCAAAGACCCTCGATCCGGTTGTTTTGTGAAAAGTAGTTGAGCAACATAATCCTGTACGGTATAGGAATATTCCCCAGAAAACGCATCGTTGGTACTCGTAGTATTAATTAAATATCGTTTTAGAGCAATTACCCTCTGATGAGTGTTCTTTACATTAACGCTATAGCTGATTGAGTCATCGCTAGGTTTTACAACTGCGCCAACAAGACCAGTAGCACCCACCAAGGCGAGCGTAATAGACATTATAAAATAGCGCTTCATTTCCATTAGCAATAGAGTTTCTCTAGTCCTAGCAAAGAGGTATCACACATTGAACGAAATGGTGAGAGCAATGATGATAATAATTGCAAGATAGGTAAAAGTGTTTTTGGCTTTGGATTGCGTTTAGGTATGCTGGCTAAACGAATTCCTACTAATGCTGAAGTAAGATCACCACCGACATTGGAAAACACTCTAAGTTCTCCTCCCGTAGGGATTTTTTGTGAAAGGAGTAACTTTGCCAAAGCCTCCGCATTGTTATCACGAGTCAGGTATGCCTTAAATCCAGTACCTAAAGTAAGCGTAAAGCTTGAAAAATCATTACTAGCTGAATTGACCCGAAGCGGTATTACTGAAGTACCAATATCTCCTGCTTGCGAAATTAAACTAATGGAATTAGCAATGAGATTAAAACCACCACCCTGTGAGAATATCCCCTTTTGAGCATTAATCGTAAATGACGCAGCTCTAAACTCTTGATTGCCAAAAATAATAGCGCCTTCAATGGCAATGAAGCCAAGCGAGCGAGTACTGGCTGAGATATTATTATTAATTACAAAATTACCGGTTTTTTGAATAAAATTAACCGTCTGCCCTGCTAATAAACATCGTTGAGTGCAACTAGTCTCACCAAGTAAAGCAATAAACGATGTTGCGCTTTCTGAGGCAAGGAATATGGAGTTGGTGGCGTTTATTCTAATGAAATTACTACCATCAACAATAGCTTGGTCAAAAGTAAGATTGATCGGATTTTTCGTCGTGCCGATTGAACCACCTGCAGTGAATTCTAACTGATTTTTATTTCCCATAATAGTGATGGTCGCGCTGCTGGTGATATCCCCACTGGTAATAACCACTAACCCTTGTGAAGTAAAGGCATTTTCAAAATTAATACTTCCACTAGAAGCCACTAAACGAACATGTGTCATCGGAAGTGAGACATCATTATTAATAGTAAAATTGCCGCTTGATTGGGTAATAGAAATCTGAGGTGTAATGGTGTTTCCTGTTAATATACCCGAACTCGCAGAACAACTACCAACTGGAGTGATAGCGCCAACACAATGAGTGGCACGAAGTAAATTATGAGCTCCGCTTTCCATAGTTGCATAGGTGCCTGTTGCTGAAAAGAGTTTCAAGTTACTTGCCTGCAGCACGGCATTAGCATTAACTAATTTAAAAAGTAGTGGGGTACTGCTACTACCAATACTACCAGATACCGCAATTAATTCTAAACGCTTGTTACCACCAATATATACAAATGATCCTGGATTAGCTCTAATACTTGATCCAATTAGTCTTAAGTTCACATTAGTAATTGGGTTATTGGTGGCGAAAATAATATCCCCAGTACGAGCGGATAGTACCAATGTATCTACTGCACCAGGCAAATTAATCTCAGCACTATAGCTAATATTTCCAGTTGATTGGTAAAGGCCAAATATACCTCCAGAATTAGTAGTAAAGCTACCAGTTAGTAACGAAAACACATTAACAGGATCTTCAATAAATATGGAAGCACCAACCACTTTTAAGTTTTCTGAAGTCCAATTCCCTCCTCCAATTCGCGCTAATCGCAGAGGTAATTGTTCAGTGCCAACCGTACCATTTTCTGCGATGAGAGTAATAAATTGTAAGGCAGCAATATTCAAAAGATTTGCATGTGTGATATTGCCAACCGTTTGGATAAGTGAAAATATTGGTGGAGAACTTGGTAATGCGGTGAGTACCCCTTCACTAGAAGTACGAAGATAAATTCTAGTAGATGGAGTAACAGTAAAGGTAAGAGTGGAGGAAGTCCAAGTACCGGATGAGCGATGGATAGTTAGTGGCTGTGTCGAACTACCTATCAAGCCAGAACTTGCAATTAGGTTGATGATTGAAGCAGTAATTGATCCTGTCGTACTAGTAATATTATTGGAAACATCAAGTTTGACCGTTGATGCTGTTATAGATAGGTTAGATAAATTAATTGAACCATTTGATACATTACTGTCAGATGCTTTAAGGTAAATTACCGCAGAAGGCAAATTAATTGATTCTGTTAGGGTAATATTACCTAAAGTTTGATGCAGAGAAAAAGTTTCTGTTGCTCGGAACACAATGGTAGGAGCTACGCCAGTCAATGTAGTAAGTAATCCCTCAGCTGCTGTCTTAATAAAGATCGATCCATTTGAAGCGGATAGTGCAATTTTAGATTTTGTCCAAGTATCTGAACCCGATGTCGCAATAGTGAAATGATTACTGCTACTACCTATCGTACCAGAAGATGTGCTGAGGGTGAGTACTCCACTACCGAGGGTGAGGTTGCCAGTAGTGGTGGTAATGTCTCGATAGGCGTCAAGAGTAACAGATGATGCATTAATAGAATTTGCACCAAGTGAGATTG